>PMUF01000475.1 GCA_003167015.1 Chitinophagaceae bacterium
AATATTATATATTTATTAAATAAATATTTATTTTAATTCCTTTAATATAATTATATATAACGCCGATATTAACTTTATATTATAAAAGTTTTAATAATAAACGGCTATTATAATAATTATTATTAAAAAAGTATTTATCAAAGTAATTTAATTGATTAAACTTATTAAATAACATGCCATGACACCGAATCATTTTTTCAGGAGAACGCTCCTGGTTGCCGCTTGCCTGCTGACACTCTCCGCAGGAGCATTTGCAGAACAACATTTCACCATCAGCGATAAATTGCTGGAAGCTTTCAGAAAGACCTTTCCCGATGCCATGCAGGTGAAATGGGTGGAAGAGCCGAACAGCTATCTGGTCACCTTTAAACAGAACGATATTCTGACCAAGGTGAATTACGACAAGGATGGCAACTTCGTAAGCTCCATTCGTTATTATTCCGAGAAAAACCTGCCGGTGTCGATCATCTGCCATCTGCAGAAGGAGTATTCAGGTAAGTCGGTATTCGGGGTGACCGAAGTAGCGACTGAATACAGCACCGAATATTATATCAAGCTTCAGGACGATAAGAACTGGTATACCATTCATTCGGATGCCTCAGGCAACCTGGAAAAGATTGAAAAATTCAGGAAGGCCTGAGACAGGCAGCAGCCACCAGGTAACGCCAATCGAAATTTTCAGCCGCATGGGCTTCCATCGGCTGAATTTTTTTTTGCAGGACGGCCGGGTCAAGGACGCCTGTGTTCACCAGGCTGCGCCGTGCTTCCCGAACGTATTCCTGCAGGGTCGGGTCCTGCATCCAGGTTTGTTGAGGCGGTTCATAACCTATCTTGTCGCGTCGCCAGGCAATCCCGTCGGGCAGAATAGGCTCTGCGGTTTTTCGCAGTAACCACTTGGTCCATCCTGCCCGGATCTTGAAATGTGCCGGAAGGGAGAACAGGAACTCCGCCAGCCGGTGATCGAGAAAAGGCAGCCTTACTTCGACCCCATGCGCCATACTATTGCGATCGGCATAACGCAGCAGTTCTTCCATTCCATTTATCAGGGCATTATAGTACAGGAAGCCATTCAACCGGCCGACAGGCGGTATATCATAATAAGAGATGCCTGATTGCCGGACAAAATCCCTCGAGAGATCTTTGTTGTCGAGTTGCAGGGCCGCGCGTCTCTTTTTCTGGTAACGCAGCGCGTAGGTCGGCAACCATGCCGCCAGCCTGTTCTTCCAGCCCCAGTCGTCCGGCGTGTCGAAATCTTTGGCCGCCGCCAGTTCGAGGGCCAGGGTTTTTTTATCGCTGCGATAGAGCTCCCGCCAATACCAGGAATAATATTTGGGATAGCCGGCCAGCAATTCGTCGGCGCCCTGTCCATCCAGTAATACCTTGACATGCCGGCTGGCAGCGAGCCCGAACACGCTGAACTGAGCGTAGATGCTCGAAGATTGAAAAGGCTCCTCCTGGTGGCGGACCAATTTTTCAAAATCCCGGATGAGGTCTGCGGAGTCGGGAGTCGTCCGGTGATTCTCCAAAGAAAAATGACGGGTGACCAGGGAGATGTAGGCGGATTCGTCTTTTGCAAAGCCGGGAAACACCGCCGAAAAGGTAGGCAGTTTTTGCGGCGGGTCTGCTTGCCTCAGAATGCAGGCTACGATAGTCGAGCTGTCCAAGCCCCCGCTGAGGCTTGTACCGACGCTGACATCGCTGCGGAGACGTTTGTCGACTGAATCCGATAACAGCGCGCTGAATTCGTCCAGGACAGCCTGTTCGCTCCTGTCCCCCGTGCCTGCCCTGCCGCGGATGGGTGCGCCCTCCTCCGGATAGGGGTCCCAGTATTGGCGGGTCTCCGATTGCTGCGTGAGCGCGTGATAAAAAAGAAAAGATCGCGCCGGTAACTTGTTAATATGGCGGAAGAAGGTCTCCGACCCGTCGGCCGGGTTCTGTGTATAGCCGAGCGTGATAAAATTGAAGAGCATGGCCGGGTTGCTGTCTTTTATTATTCCGGCAGCCCAGAGGGCCTTCATTTCACTGGCAAAGAGGAATTGATGGCTGTCCTGGTAGACGAACAGTGGTTTCTCGCCAAAACGATCCCTGGCGAGGAACAGCGTTTTGTCCTGCTCATCCCAGAGGGCGAAGGCGAACATGCCGTCGAGATGCTGCAGGCAGCTGGTTCCGTAAAGATCATAAGCGGCCATGATCACTTCGGTATCGGTCCGGGAAGAAAAGGAATAGCCTTTCAATTGCAGCAGGCTGCGCAGCTCGCGATAGTTGTAAATTTCGCCATTGTGGATCAGGGTATAGCGGTCGAGGTAGTGCATCGGCTGTGCGCCGGCAGGGCTGAGATCGATGATGGACAGCCGGCGGCTGCCCAGGCCGGCCAATCCTGACGGACTGATCCAGCGGCCCTGCCCGTCAGGGCCCCGGTGAGCGATGGCATCCGTCATTCTTTTCAGTCGCTGTTCAGTAATGTCGGCCGGGTCGGCTGAGAGGATACCTGCAATACCGCACATGTGGTTGGGTTTGTAATTTGAGGGTTCGCTTTGCCATCCGCTTTACCATCCGATAGGCAACTGTACCCATACATCGTCCCAGCTGATGACCAGGTTGGCGCCTTTGGTGGCTTTCTGGAATGAAATGGAGAAAGCCTCGGTAATATCGGATTTCTTTTCCACGGGCACCGTGGTGCGCAGAACATCTTTGGAAGGGTCATAGGCAAAGGCGCCCCAGGTGTCTGTCTCTTTATTGAAGATCAGCGTCCATTTATCTTCATTGACCAGCGCATACAAGGTATAGCGCCCCCTTTTTACCGTTTTGCCGTCAATTTTAACGTCCAGGAAGAATTCGATCTCTGTTGCTTCATTGGCCCCCAGCCGCCAGACCTGTCCATAGGAGACGAGGTCTCCGAACAGTTTACGCCCTCTTTTTTGGGGCCGGCTATAGACCACCCGCGCAATCAGGGGTTCATTGATCTTGTCTTGTATCTTCAGCACCGGATAGTTGACGGGGTAATAGCTGATGTCCAGCGGGGAACTATCCAGCCCTGCAGGTTGCAACTGCGCTCTTGCCACCGTCATTCCCACCAGGAGGCCTGCCAAAACAACGATCTTCTTCATATCACAAAAATATCCAATTTTCAGCGGATCGGTTGGTCATCCATGGTTCGGACGGCAAAATCCCTCAATGAGGGGAAAAATTCCCGGTAACAGGCTTCTAAATCGGTAAAATGGGCCTCAAAAAGCTCGCAGGCCTGCTGGGGTGGCGGCATATAGGTGGCCCTTCGGGCCAGGCCCGCAAAACTGTTGAAAATCCCTTCTTTATATCGGTAATGGTATAGCCAGTCCTGGTCGCGCATATAGGGGAACATCCGGGCGAAACGTTCCGGGAAGAGAGATTCCCGGGTGGCCAGCTGCCGGTAGGTCTGCTGGGCGAATGCGGCGAGAGGTGCCCCGCGCGCGGCAGAGGTGCCCTCCACTCCGGCAAAAGCCACAGGATCATTGGCCAGGAAATGGTCATATACTACATCGATAAGCGCACCGGAATAAAGCCCGTAAACGGCTCTGAAGTAAGATTTTGCGTGCCGGGTGACCGGATGGCTGTCGGTGAAGGTGTCGATAGCCCGGTGCAGGGTAATGCCTTTGCGGATGCTGTCGGGATACTCCAGTTGTTTCTTGCCTTTTACAAAATCACTGATCAGGTTTCCCACTACAACGTCCGGAATTCCGAAAGAAAGATATGCATGCGCCAGATAATTCACAGTATCTAATGTAGCCATTCTAACGGTCTTTCTTACCGAAAGTTTATTTTAACACTATATAAGATGATTTTAGTCTTTTATTAAGAATTCGCCTCCAAGCCTGATCGGCAAAGGGTTTCGGGGCTTCCGCGCTGACAGGGCGCAAGGCGGTAAAGCCTCCTTGTTCATGATTCGGTAACATACAAGGCCATTGATCAATATTAGCTTGTGAGAAAGTGTAACCTAAATACTTTTGCTGCGTCTTAATTGATAGAATGTGCTTCAGGGTTTTAAAAAAAGTAACCCTTCCGCGCATCTGAATAATGTCGGGCCTTCGGCCAATGGACCTGTGGTCCATTTTTGAGATCTTTTATAGCACGCGGATGGGGCATAGAAAAAAAATTTTCGGCAATATGCAACATGAAATGAAAAGCCCGCGTCTCTATTATCAAACGATCGTAAAAAAAGACACTATAACTTATAAAGCAAACAAACATGAAAAAGATTTTCTTATCTCTCGCAGCGGTAGCCCTGATGGGTATCAGCGCCTTCGCCAATGGTAACGATGAACTCGTCAGCCAGAAAACATTAGCAGCCTTCAAAAGTGATTTCAGCAATGCCACACACACCACGTGGGAACAGAAGGATGGCTTTATCAAAGCTACTTTCTCTTTCAATGGCCAGGTACTGTGCGCCTACTACGACAATGACGGGTTTTTGAAGGCCGTCGTTCGCAACATCATCAGCGATCAATTGCCGCTCAACCTGCTGTCCTCTCTCAAGAAGGATTATGCGGACTACTGGATCACCGATCTTTTCGAAATCTCCGCCGATAACGAGACTACTTATTATGTAACGGTAGAGAATGCAGGTAAGAAGATCGTGTTGAAGTCAGATGGCGCTTCCTACTGGAATGTTTTCAGCAAAGAGAAAAAGAATTTAGCTGAATAAGCGATCTATATATATCCCGGTTAGTTTTTAGTTGGAGGGGGGCTGTCTGTTCAGACAGCCTCTTTTTTTTGTATTTTTGCCCCTCATATTCAATCAACACGCAAAAGTCATGAACAAAGGCCCCATCTCTCAGTTCGTAGCGCATCATTACCGGCATTTTAATGCAGCGGCCCTGGTGGATGCTGCCAAAGGATATGAAACGCATTTACTCGAAGGTGGTAAAATGATGATCACCCTCGCCGGTGCCATGAGTACCGCCGAACTGGGGATTTCCCTGGCCGAAATGATCCGGCAGGGGAAGGTGGACATCATCAGCTGTACCGGGGCCAACCTGGAAGAGGATGTCATGAACCTGGTAGCCCATAGCCATTACAAACGGGTGCCGAACTACCGTGACCTCACACCCCAGGAGGAATGGAACCTCCTGGAAAATCATTATAACCGGGTGACCGACACCTGTATCCCTGAAGAAGAAGCCTTCCGCCGCCTGCAGAAGCACCTCGTCAAGGTGTGGAAAGACGCCGAATCGAAAGGTGAGCGTTATTTTCCCCATGAATTCCTCTACAAAGTTGTCCTCAGCGGCGACCTCGAACAATATTACGAGATCGACCCCAAGGACAGCTGGATCATTGCCGCGGCGAAGAAAAATATTCCCATCGTGGTGCCCGGCTGGGAAGACAGCACAACGGGCAACATTTTTGCAAGCTATGTCATCAAGAATGAGCTAAAGGCCAGTACTGTTAAAAGCGGGATCGAGTACATGAGCTGGTTGGCCGGCTGGTACCGGGAGAACAGCGGCGGGAAGGGCGTCGGATTTTTCCAGATCGGCGGCGGCATCGCCGGAGACTTCCCCATCTGCGTGGTACCGATGATGTACCAGGACCTGGAATGGCACGATGTTCCTTTCTGGAGCTATTTTTGCCAGATCTCGGATTCTACTACCTCCTACGGATCTTATTCGGGAGCAGTTCCGAACGAAAAGATCACCTGGGGCAAACTGGATATCCATACGCCGAAATTTATTGTTGAAAGCGACGCCACCATAGTCGCACCGCTGATCTTTGCCTGGGTGCTGGGGTGGTAATAATACCATGAATGATGAATGCAAATTCTGAAGAGCTGTACCTGGAGGCCGAAGCAGACATTAAGAACAACAATTACGCAGAGGCCTTTAAGAAATACGAGAGTATTCTGTATGAAGAGCCGGATAGCGCTCAGGCTCATAACTCTATGGGCTGGTTGTATAAAACGCAGTTTGACGACTATGCGAAGGCGGAAAATCACTTTCAGACCGCCGTCAAATGCGATCCATTATATCCCCATTCGTACTTTCATATCGCCGCGTTACTGATGGATATGGAGCGGTTCGACGAACTCAATGGACATCTGGAAAAATGTCTGCGGGTAAGGACCATCGACAAATCATGGGTCTATGGCCGTTATGCATTGTCCGAGGAACTTCGCCGGAATTATGAGAAGGCGGTCTACTATTTCGAGAAAGCGATCCTCTCCAGTCAGCATGATGAAAAGATCAAGGATTACCGCCAGGATATCGAAAGATGCCAGATGAAGACAGAGATCTTTAAACGGCATGGGGGATAACCGAGCAAGAGGACGCGCGAGGACGCGGCCGATATACCCGAGCAAAGCGAAGGGTACGGACGAGGCCGAACGAGGGACGAAGTTCGGGCGAAGTTCTTAGCTGGAGCTCGGTGCGTGGGGTTGCAGCGGTAAATAGAAAGTAGTAATTGTACCCTGGCGGTTTTCGATATTGAATTCGCCGTTGATGGAGTTCATTCTCTTCTTCATATTATTAAGACCATTGCCGAATTTCCGCAGTTTTTCCAGGTTGATGCCTACACCGTCGTCGCGGATCTCTATAATAAGGGTCTCCTGTATGGTAATATTAATCTTCACAACTGAGCTTTGGGAATGTTTGAGGACATTGTTGAGGGCTTCCTTGACGGAGAGAAAGATATTACGGCGTTTCTCGCCGCTGATCTCATGAGCGGGAATGATGGCGGGCATGTGGAAGACGCAATCGATGGAGGTGTTCTCGAAAAATTCGACGGCGTAGGACCGGATGTAGGCGATCATGTTCTCCACCGTATCGTTGGAGCTGGTCATGGTCCAGATGATAGTATTCATTTTATTGAGCAGCTCATTGGCGGAATGGGAAATCTTTTCGATTTCGGGCAGGGTTTCGTCTTTCATCTTGCTTTTGACGATCTCGCTCATCAGGCGGATGGCAGTCACCCCGGACCCCAGTTCGTCATGCATATCGACGGAGATCCTGTTGCGTTCGTCCTGTTTGGCAGCCAGAACTGCTACCTGCTTTTCCATCTCCTTTCGTTCGCCTTCCAGCTTGAGTTTTTCTTCTTTCTGGATGCTGGAAATGATTTCCATCTTATTCTTGTATGTGAGGGCAAACAGGAAGAAGAGCAATTCGATGGTGATGCCTGCCTCATAATAGAAAAGGGCCAGGTTCAGGACGGTCACGCCTTTGAACAGATGAAGGTTCGTGGAGATCATGACCTGGGATAGGGTGGACAGCAGGCAGAGGGAGATATTTCCCATGACAATGTAGTTCATCAGCCGGTCGCGATAGGTCAGCCCTTTCACGATGAAGATCACAGAGATGATGAGCAGCAGGATCTTCGTGCTGTTTTCGAGATTATTGGCGATCCTGAAGTCGGGGGACAGCCAATAGAAAAGCGTATACAGGATCATCAGCGCGGTGATGGCCCAGGAGCCCCATAAAAGATATCTGTCGAGGGCGCGGAAGTTCTTTTTTGTATTCAGGAATTTGCGGTGGAAGATGATGTAAAAAATATAGCCGATGGTAAAAATGATATTATCGAGAAAGCTTTCAAAGAAAAAGTTGAAAGAGGTGGTGACATGGGTAAGGGTAGACTTGAGGAATAAGAGCAGGCTGATGCAGACGGAATAGCCGATGTAATACAGGAATTCGAGCTTGCCGGTCTGCAGGTATTCGCTGGTGGCATAGAAGATCATCATCAGCATGATACCGGCGAAGAGGTTGGTGATGATGTCGATAATTGTCTTGTTCTTATGGTTGATGATTATTCCCTCGTGGATAAGGGTATTGCGGGTGAGGGAGGGGTTGATGGAGTTGCTGGGTGCCTTGATGAAAGAAAGGACGGCAAAAAAGGTGCTGGTGTCGTGGGGTCCCAGGGTGATCTTCCGGTAGCCGAGACTGTCAGGGTCATCGGGCAGGATGCGCGGTACGGGTTCTACCATGGGGTCGGGCGGGCTAAGCCGGTAGAGCCGGATGTCATCGATGAGAAAGCCGGGACAGAAGAAGGCGCTGACCGGGGTATCGGCACTATTGGTCAGCGTGAACCGCAGGATGGTCAGTCCATTGATGCGGACGGGAGGAAGGAAGCGTTCATAATGGCGGGCGTTTTGACGGAACGGCAGGGTTGGCAGCTGGTCGGGGACCAAATTTTTGTCGGGGTAGAAATACAGACCGACGGTATCGGCGAGGTTGTCCAGCAGGCCTGTCCGGGAGAGATCGATGATGGGCGGGCGACGAGCGGTGTCCTGCGCCTGATCATTTGTCCATAAGGCCGACAGCAGCAGGGCGATCAAACCTACTCTCCGATAGATAATCAGCTGGGTTAGCAGGAAGCCTGGCATGGCCTTTAACAGGAGTTTTTTTAAAGGTAAAGTAAATAATTATAATGAAGGCTCACTTATCTTTGTGCACATGGCAAACCGACTGAAGTCAAAGAAGGGACAGAAGCCTGCCGCGGGCAAATTGAAGCCTGAACAGGAATCCCGGGTGACAGCGAGGGAGATTGTCAAGGATGAACGTACCCATAAGATCACCGGGGCGGTTTTTCTCCTGGTGGCAGCCTTTTTGTTCGTTGCATTTACTTCGTATCTCTTTACCTGGAAGGAAGACCAGGACAAGGTATTTCATGGTGCATCTATTTTGATGCCGTCTTCCAACGTGAAAGTGACCAACCTGTTGGGCAACCTGGGGGCACTGATCTCGCACGAATTCTTTTATAAAGGTTTTGGGGTCGCATCTTATCTTTTCTGCTCGTTCTTTTTTATTGCCGGCGTCAACTTGTTGTTTGCGCGGCGCATTTTTTCGATTGCGCGCAATTTGCGGTACGTCCTGACGGGGCTGCTGTATTTTTCGGTGGCGGCAGCCTTTGTTACGCGTGGGAGTGGTTTTCCCTGGGGTGGCGCCGTAGGGGATATGATGAGCGACTGGCTGACCCGCTTTCTCGGCTGGCTGGGGACTGCAGCGTTGCTGCTGGTGGCGGGGCTGGCCTATTTTATCTGGCGGTTCAACCCGGTATTCAAAATGCCGAAGCTGCCTGTCAGGGAGAAAGGGAATGTGCCCGAGCCGGTGGAGGTGGAGGAGCCAGAGAAGAAGGGGAAGAAGGGGGCGGGGGCCAAACTGTTTGTCGATGAGGAATTCAGTCAGGGCAAGGGCAATGTGCTGAAAGATGACGGGGGTGTGGTAGCGATCGCTCCGATTATGGAAGAGGAAGAGCCGGGGATCGAGTTCACAGTGACGGAGAGAGAGCCTGAGGAAGATTTTGCGCCGGTCAAAGCGGGGCAGGCGGGTGCGTTCGGGACGGGACAGACAGGTGCATCAGGAGCGGTAGCGGCGGATGAATTCGATGAGGACGACGACGATTTTGATGAAGAGCCGGCCGAAGAGCCAGCTGCTCCGTTGGTGATTCCGCCGATCAAGACGCCGCCGCGTCGTGGTGATCTGGAACTGGAGATCAAGGTTGCGCCGGATGCGCCGGCGGATGAGGAGCCGGTAGAGTCACTGTTGCCGGAGAACCTGCCGGATTATGAGCCCACGCTGGATCTGCGGGACTATAAATATCCCACGCTGGATCTGTTGGAAGCCCATGGCAGTGAAAAGATCGTGCAGGATGCCTCGGAACTGGAAGCGAACAAGAACCAGATCATCAATACGCTGAAGAATTACGATATTACCATTTCCAAGATCAGCGCTACGGTCGGTCCTACGGTGACGTTGTACGAGATTGTTCCCGCTGCGGGGGTCAGGATCTCCCGGATCAAGAACCTGGAAGACGATATTGCGTTGAGCCTGGCGGCGCTGGGGATCCGCATTATTGCCCCGATACCGGGGAAGGGTACGATCGGGATCGAAGTGCCGAATGTGAAAAAGACCGTAGTGAGTATGCGTACCCTGCTGGCTTCGGATAAGTTCCAGCACAGCAATTTCAACCTGCCGATCGCGATCGGGAAGAAGATAGACAATGAGAACTTCATCGTTGATCTATCGGCGATGCCGCATCTGCTGATGGCCGGGGCTACGGGTCAGGGTAAATCGGTCGGGCTGAATGCTATCCTGGTTTCGCTCCTGTATAAAAAACATCCCTCTCAGCTGAAGCTGGTACTGGTGGACCCTAAAAAGGTGGAGCTGAGCATTTACCGGGTGATCGAGAAGCATTTCCTGGCTAAGCTGCCGGGGGAGGAGGAGTCCATTATCACTGATACGAAGAAGGTGATCCACACGCTGAATGCGCTGTGTATAGAGATGGACAACCGCTATGACCTGCTGAAGGAGGCGAATGCCCGTAACATCAAAGAATACAATGAGAAGTTTATCAAACGGCGGCTGAATCCGCAGAAAGGGCATCAATACCTGCCTTTTATCGTGTTGGTGGTGGATGAGTTTGCCGATCTGATCATGACAGCGGGCAAGGAGGTGGAGATGCCGATAGCGCGTCTGGCGCAGCTGGCCCGTGCCGTGGGTATCCACCTGATCATTGCCACCCAGCGTCCGTCCGTGAATATCATTACCGGTACCATCAAGGCAAACTTCCCGGCCCGTATCGGCTTTAAGGTGTCGAGCAAGATCGACTCGAGGACGATCCTCGATGCCGGGGGCGCGGATCAGCTGATTGGTAAAGGGGATATGCTGATTTCGTATAATGGGGAGATCACGAGGTTACAGTGCGCGTTTGTGGATACGCCGGAGGTAGAAAGAGTCACGGAGTTCATCGGCCGGCAGCGGGGTTATCCGGAGGCATACAAATTGCCGGAGTATGTAGATGAGAAAGAGATGGAGGGCAAGGATTTCGACCTGGCTGACCGTGATCCGCTGTTCGAAGAGGCGGCCCGGCTGATCGTGATGAACCAATTGGGGTCTACTTCGCTGATCCAGCGCAAGATGAAGCTGGGTTATAACCGGGCGGGGCGCTTGATGGACCAATTGGAAGCGGCCGGAGTAGTGGGTCCAGGCATGGGCAGCAAGCCCAGGGACGTGCTGATCAAATCGGAGATGGAATTGGAGCAATATCTGAATCCGTGATTTGGGGCGGAGCGGAAAAATTGGATTAAAATTAGCGTTTGGCGGGGTTGCTGTGCCTCTTTTCTGATATCTTTGCGCCTTCCTGAACTGAAACCTTCCTGAACAAAAAAGTAAAGTATGAATGTAAATAGAAGAATATCGATATTTTTTACTCTGTTGATGGCAAGTTGTTCATTTATAGCACAGGCGCAGAATAATAGTCTTGGAAAGAACGACCCGGACGCCAAAGCGGTGCTGGACGCGCTGAGTACGAAATTGAAGTCTTACAAGGCTGTGCAGGCCGGTTTTACATTGAAGGTGGAAGATGCCAAGGGTAAATTGCAGGGCAGCCGGAGCGGAACGATCTTTCTGAAGGGGAACCGGTATCATATCACTGTTGTCGGCGGCCAGGAGATCTATTGTGACGGGAAGGATATCTGGACATATGACAAGTCTTCCAATGAAGTGACCATTACCAAAAATGATCCTGCCACCCAGACCATTTCTCCGGATAAGCTATTTACGGATTTTTACGACAAGGATTACCTGTACAAGCTGAACGGGGAAGATAAGTTAGGTGTGCGCACGGTCGAGGAGGTGGAATTGACCCCAGTGGACAAGACCAAGTCTTTTTTCAAGGCGCTGTTGTACATTGACAAGGCGCAGCATACCCTGGTGAGCATCAAATGGTTCGACAAGGGCGGCAACCACTATACATTGGATACCAGCAAATTTAATGGCAATGCCGCGCTGACGGATGAGCAGGTTGCCTATAACAAGGCGAAGTATCCCGGTGCGGAGGAGGTAGATTTAAGGAATTGAAAGCGAGGGAGGTTATTCGGGATCGCTGCCCCAGCGGAAGGTTGAGATGTCGAGCCCGGCGAGGTCCAGCACGCGGTCGACGACTGTAGCGGCCACTTCTTCGATAGTGGCGGGCCGGCTGTAAAAGGATGGAGTGGCGGGGCAGATGATGCCTCCTGCCAGCGTTACCGTCTCCATATTGCGGATATGTACCAGGTTATACGGGGTATCCCTTACTACACAAATCAATTTCCTTCTTTCTTTCAGGACGACGTCCGCGGCTCTCGTGATGAGGTCGGAAGAAATACCGCCTGCGATGCGACCGAGGGTGCCCATGGAACAGGGAACGATGATCATAGTATTGTATTTGCCCGATCCCGACGCGAAGGGGGCCATAAAATCCTGCTGGGAAAAGAAAGGGAAGGAATGGTTCTTGAAGGATTCGTTGGCGAGTTCGGTCCGCCAGACTTCTTTGGCATTTTCCGTCATGACTACGCTGACGGCCTCCCATTGCTGGTGGAGTGCTGCAAGCTTATCCAGCAGCAGCCGGGCGTAGATGGACCCGCTGGCGCCGGTGATGGCGACGAC
>PMUF01000239.1 GCA_003167015.1 Chitinophagaceae bacterium
TCTCTTTCCCCAGGTAATGATCGATATGATAGATCTGCTTTTCCTTGAACCGCTTGCCCAGGTACCTGTTTAGCTTCTTGGCGGAATCCAGGTCGGTACCGAAAGGCTTCTCGACGACAATCCGATGGTTCGCATCGCTGGTACAAAGCTTCGCCTGACACAAGGCATCACCGATGATCTCGATGAATCGGGGCGCCACCGCAAAATAGAACATCCTGCTGCCCTTCGGATGCTTCGCTTCGAAGTCCTTTATTTTATCTTTCAGCGTACTGTAGGTCTTTGCCTGCTGAAAATCACCCTGGATATAAAATATATTGGCTGAAAAGGCAGCCCATTTATCCTTGTCAGCCTTGCCGCTGCGGCTGAACTCATTGTCCGCCGTCAGTAAGTCGTTCCGGTAGGTCTGCTCCTCGACAGCGATGAAGTCGACACAAAAAATGGCAAACGCAGGCGGTAAATGTCCGTCAGCATACAGGTTATAAAAGGCGGGGATTAGCTTACGACTGGTCAGATCTCCTTTGGCGCCAAAAATGGTGATGGCCGCGGATTCCAATTTTTTAGACTTGATCATGGCTATTGATTCTTTATTAGGTCCGGGGTCCGCCCGGCTTAGACAAACTTAGTTATTTTCCCGCAACAAAAGAGCCTATTGCGCCTTCCACACATTATTCCCCGCATTCGTATCGGGATAACGCTGGTCCGGATCGATCGTTACCTGGTCGACCTTGCTGGTAGAAGGGTAATGGAATTTCCAGACAGGCCCATGCATCCAGATCTCTACCGGAAGCTTGACCCTGTTGGTCGTACCATTGGACTCCTTCACCTCAACGGTGACGGGCATCGGCAGCTTCTCCATATTNNGAACCATCCGCGCCAGAACCAATCCAGCGTCTCGCCGGAGCCATTTTCTATCGCATGGAAGAAATCATAGGGCGTAGGATGCTTGAACGCCCATTGATGAACATAATACCGCAAGGCATAGTCGAACCGGGCCTTGCCCAGTACTTCTTCCCTTAACAATTGCAGCCCGAGACTGGGTTTGGCATAGGCGGTAACACCCAGGTTCCGGCCCTGTACGACATCGGGAATGGTCATGATGGGATCGTCCCCATTGTGCCAGTAATAGGCCTCCCGTGCGCGGTTCTCAGCATGATAATATTCCCCCTTGTTGAAGGCGGAATCGGCCATTGTATTGATATAGGTGTTGAACCCCTCATCCATCCAGGGATATTTGCGCTCATTGCTGCCCACAATCATGGGAAACCAGTTGTGACCAAATTCATGGCTCGTCACACCCCACAGGCCCCTCATCCGCGCATGCACGCCACAGAAGACGATACCGGGATATTCCATCCCGTTGGTAATGCCCGCAACATTCGTCGCCGAAGGATAGCTGAACGGATAGAGATAGCCGGAATAATATTCGATGGCGCCCTTGACATATTCGGTGGCCCGGCCCCAGGCGGAATCACCGGCCACTTCGATAGGATAGAGAGATTCGGCCAGCGACTTCTTGCCATCGGGCAGGTTCATCCGGGCCGCATCCCAGACATAGGAAGAACTGGCCGCCCAGGCCACATCCCGGGTATTGTTGCAACGGAACCTCCAGGTCAGCCGGTCTTTCGCCGGACGGCTGGCAGGATTGGCCACCTCATCGACCCCGCGGATGACGACTGTCTTGTCGCTGCTTTTAGCCGCAAGCAGCCGCTGCTGCTCCTTTGGTGTCAGGACTTCCGCCGGATTGACCAGCTCGCCGCTGCCGCCTACGATCATATTGCCCGGAACATTGACATTGTATTCGATATCCCCATATTCGAGGTAGAACTCGCCCTGTCCAAGATAAGGCAGCGTATTCCAACCGTACACATTGTCAAACACGCACATCCTCGGATACCATTGCGCAATCTCATACATCCATCCCCCATCCTTCGCCTGGCTCCGGCCCATTCTGTCCGTACCATATTCGGGTATCTTGAAGGAATAGTCGATGCGGATCTTCAACACCCCGCCGTCTGATTTCAGCTCGGCCGGCAGCTTGATCTGCACCCGCGTATCGGCCACGGTATAATCGGCAGCAACACCCTTACCGGTAGCGGGATTGATCACCTCCACGGACTTTAATTCATACCCGCCGGCGAATGCATTGCGGTTGGCCCAGCGCCCACCGCTGATCTCGGTCACCGCATTCCCACGCGAATCCGGACTATATATATTCTGATCCAGCTGCAACCATAAAAATGGCAGGTTCTGGGGACTGTTATTCTTATAGGTGATCGTAACGGTGCCGGAAAGGGACTGGTTGACTTCATCCAGCCGGGCATCGATCTTGTAATCTGCACGATTCTGCCAGTAACGCGGACCGGGACTGCCCGCAGCGGACCGGAATTCATCCCCATAGGCCGGATAAAACAATGGCGCAAATGCCTCATGCTGATCATAGACGGAAGTAGGCGTAGACGTCGACTGCGCCCGGGAAGCCTGCTGCAGCAACAACAGCGCGCCCAGGGTCAAAAACCCGAAGAATCTTCTCATATGTAAACTAAATTTATTATGGCAGCGAAGGTAAGTAATGCAGGTACAAGAGCCGGTTATTTTAAGGATGTACGGAAAAAATGAAGGCTGTTTGGACCAGACGCTAAGGCGCCAGCCCTACAAAGACCGCCTGTCCCTTTTTATAACTATTGCTGTCCGCCCTTACTAGCAGGCGCGCAGTCGCTAACTCTACCTCTATCTCATAATAACTCCCAAAAAACGTCACCCCCACTACCCGCCCCTGCGCGGCGGCATTACCCATAGCCGACAGCGTCAGCTTCTCCGGTCGTATATACAAGAGTCTCCGCCCATCAGCCGTAGCCAGCCTCCCCAGCCTGGCCGCCAGCGCCGGATCGATCAGATTGTATTTACCAAACAACCCTGCTGTATATTCATCCGCCGGCTGCCGGTAGATCCTTTCCGGTGTGGCCTTCTGTATCAATCGCCCCCCGCTCAGCACTAATATCTCGTCGGCCCAGGATAGAATATCCTGCGGATCATGGGACACCAGGATACAACTGATATCCATCCGCTCGGCAATATCCCGGACAACAGTCCTCAGGATCTCCTTGTGTATCCTGTCCAGATTGGAATAGGGTTCATCCAGCAGCAACAGCCGCGGCGGCTTCACCAGCAGCCGCGCCAGCGCGATACGCTGCCGCTCCCCGCCCGATAACTGATCAGTCTTTCGCCCCAGCAAACCATCGATCCTGCACATCGCATACAGGGCGCCGGCTTCCTCATCGGACAAATCATTGGCATAGGACAGGATATCTGCCACCCGGTAATTATTCCACAATTCGAAATGCTGGGATAAATAAGCGACCCCGGAATGCCCGGGCACCAACGTCTCCAGCGGACCCCGCACCCGGCTGCCCTCCAGCCATACCTCGCCCGCATCTGGCTGCAACAGCCCCGCGATCACCTTCAGTAACGTGCTCTTGCCCGAACCCGTCGCCCCTGCCAGCGCCAGCCTCTGCCCCTTTTGCTGCGTAAAACTGATTCCGCTCACCGCGCCGCCTTTACTCACCCCAACAACCTGTAGTAGATCCATCCCCAAATATAACGGCAGCGATTCATATTTTTGACCTACATTTCGCATATGCACTACCATCCCCATTCACCCCGTACGGTCCAGGTGATCCGGTATGTCACCCCTTTGCGGGAGGGCGGATCACTGCCCGCCATCGCCGAGGCCGACGATGGATTCCTCTACGTACTCAAATTCCGCGGTGCAGGTCAGGGAGTCAAGGCATTGGTAGCAGAGCTTATCGGTGGCGAGATCGCCAGGGCCCTCGGCCTGAAAGTCCCCGAACTGGTCCTGGCCCGGCTGGACGCTGCTTTCGGCCGCACGGAACCGGATGAAGAGATCCAGGATCTGCTGAAGGCCAGCGTCGGCCTCAACCTGGGCCTGCATTACCTCGCCGGCTCTATCACCTTCGATCCCGCCGTCACAGCCGTCGATCCCCTGACAGCCTCCCGCATCGTCTGGCTGGATGCGCTGCTGACCAACGTCGACCGTACCGCCCGCAATACCAATATGCTCGTCTGGAATAAAGAGTTGTGGCTCATCGACCACGGCGCCTCGCTGTATTTTCATCATTCCTGGGAGAATGATCTTCATCTTTCCCTCGAAAAGGCTATGCAACAGGCCGTACGCCCCTTCGCACCCATCACAGACCATGTCCTGCTGCCCCGGGCCTCCCGGCTGGATGAAGCCGACGCCGCCTGCCGCGAGACGCTCACCCCGGAGGTCATCGGCGCCATCGTTGGTCTGCTGCCGGACGAATGGCTCACCGGCCCCGGCTGGCCCCCCGACGAATCACCCGACAATATCCGCTCGGTATATGTACAATTTTTAATGACCCGGATCGCCGCGTCCGGCATCTTTACAAAAGAAGCCCAGCATGCACGACAAGCACTTGTTTGAATACGCCGTCATCCGCGTTGTTCCCAGGGTAGACCGGGAAGAGTTCCTCAATGTAGGCGTCATTCTCTATTGCCCTCAGCTGAAATTTCTGGAGTTGATCTATACCCTCGACGCCACCCGGCTGTTGTCCTTCTCTCCCACCCTTGACCTCACGGAAATAGAAGAGCACCTGCGCGCATTTGGTAACATCACCCGGGGTAGTAAAGAAGGAGGACCTATAGGAAGGCTGGATATGCCCTCCCGGTTTCGCTGGCTGACGGCCACCCGTAGTACGGTCCTGCAGACCTCCCGCGTCCACCCGGGCTTCTGCGCAGATCCGCCGGCAGCCCTCGCCAGGCTGCATCAATCATTCGTGCTTTGAACGCACCGCTCATCCGGCATAGCCGGCCGCGTCATTCATCCATGATGCCCATGTAATGCCTCCACCGGCAGCCTCGCCGCCTCCACCGTGGATTCGGCCGTATCGATGATCAGACAGCCATTGTCGAAAGGCCCCCTGGCGACACAAGGCCCATACCAATATTGTAATTCTCTCGTGAAGACATAGTTGCCGAACCCCTGCCGCCGGATATCTTCCTCATTCACCCGGCTCAACCCTTCAAAATGAAAGTGTCCGGAAATACCCAGCGTGCAGCCATGCCGCTCGATAAACGCCAGATGCTCCCGGAATTCTTCGGCCCGTTTCGGAAAATAAGTCATCAGCCCGTGAAGGTCCGGATAGACGAAATGGCTGAACAAAATACGCAACCCCTCATAGTCGCCAATCAAGGTATCCGGCAGAGATTCCAGCCACGCCTTGTCTGCCCTGGTCAGCAGGGCATTCAGCTGAACATCCTCATACAGGAAAACGCTATTCCCCACCAGCGCCTTGCGCTCGTGGAAATCCAGCTCGTACCAGTTGTCGGGGAAATCGAATATTGTCGTGTGTGCAGGCAGCTTCCTGATCTGAAAAAGATCGTTATTGCCTATGACCGCTCCGCTGCAGTTCGCCCGTACTATCGCAACGCATTCGTGTGCATTGCGCGTATCGAGATATTGATAAGTATTGACTTTAAATCCCACGATGTCCCCCAGGCAGACCACCTCCGTACAACCGGCGCCTTCCAGCAGCGACATCGCCGCTCTCAACGCGATGATATCTTCATGAATGTCTCCGATGACACCTATTTTCATCGGACTAAAGGTAAGACTCCTTTCTTATAATCGGCAGCGAATTTGCTGATACCGTCTACCCATACGTTAGATACCGCGGCAAAAGAACGGTCGCCGGAAAAACTCACCAGGTCGGCTCTTTTTCCTACGGCAATGCTACCGGTATACGCATCAAAACCCAGCATCTTCGCCGGGTTCAGCGATACCAGGTTGACGGCCTCGTGCGGAGCAATACCGTCTTCGATCATCCGGACCACACTGCCGAGCATCGTAGGAAAATGATAATCACTGCAGAGGATGTCCACCAGCCCTTCGTCCATCGCTTCCTTGCAGGAAAGATTTCCGCAATGAGATCCGCCACGGAAATAATTGGGCGCGCCCATGCAAACCCACATGCCCAGCTCCTTCGCCTTGCGGGCAGCCTCCAGCGTCGTAGGCATTTCAGCCAGCGTGACCCCATAGGCCGCCGCCTCGACGATATGTTCCTCGGTCGTATCGTCATGACTACCTAATATACATTTGTCGCCGAAAGCCTCGCGGATCTTATCGCGGTGATTGACCTGCTGCGTCCTTTGTACCTGCTGCTGCAACCTGTCGATAGCCTCATCGCGCGTATAGCCACGCTCCTTCATCCGCATTTCGATCTGCTGCTCGATGGTGAATTGCCTGGTGCCGGGGATGGTGTCGTTGAAAACGACCAGGTACATGCTCTCCAGCGCAGCCATGTCCGCCAGATACGGCAGAATGACATCCGTATTAGGATCAATACGCGCATGCAGATAATGCCGCACCAGCATACTCCCCCTCGTCGCATCGATCTGCCTGGCCAGCGTCAGGGCCTGCTCGACGGTCCGTTGCTTATTTTCATTGTCGGAAAAGCTGATGGCGCTGAACACGGTCGTCAGCCCACAGGACGCTGCACGTACATCCAGAAAATGTGCGGCGAAAGGTGGCGCAAAAGACGCGCTGGACCGGGGATGCAGCTCTTTTTCCAGGTAGTCGGTATGGATATCGATACACCCCGGGATCAGCCATTGCCCCTGCAGGTCTGTACCTTCCCCGTAAAACTTATCCTTGTAAATGCCCGTGATGATCCCGTTATCGATGCTGATGGTCCCGGTAAAATGCCCGGTGGGCGTGACGACCTGTGCATTGGTCAGAAGATGCGTATTCATATCTACAGTAAATATCTGGTTCAATTGTTAGTCTGCCGTTAGACCTTCATAAGCCTTTGGCTTATTTTAGCGCTCCGGCTCTTTCGCTTATTTCAACGCCCCGCCACCCAGCAACTGTGCCCGCAACACATCGGACATCTTCTCGGTCAGCACAATTAGTAGCACGGTCAGACAGATCAACGCCATGGCATCCCGGTAATGCAACAGCCGCATCGCCTGGAACAGCTGAAAGCCAATTCCGCCCCCGCCAAATATGCCGAGCCCTATCGCTGTCCTTATATTGATGTCATAGGCATAAAATAAATTGGCGGTGAAAGACGGCAGCGTCTGCGGCAGTATGACATAGCGTATCACCTGCCACCGCTTGGCGCCTGTCGCATAGATCGCATCCGCAGGCTCCTGCTGCGTATTCTCGATGATCTCCGTGAACAATTGGCCAAAAGTCCCTATCGTACTGAGCACCAGCGTCAGCATCCCGGCAAAAGGTCCCAGCCCCACCGCCGCTACAAAAATCAAAATGATGAATAAGGAAGGGATCACGCGCAGGAACGATAAGATGGCTCTCACCAATAACCTCACCGCCACCAGCGGCATCGTATTGGCCGCCGCCAGAAAAGCCAGCACGAGCGCAATACTCCCGCCGATCAGGGTGCCCATGAAAGCCATCGACAGGGTCTCCAGGATCGCCAGGCCGATGGTTTTGTCCTGCCATAACGGGTGAAAATGCGGCGGCGTCATTTCCTTGAACAGATCGATGACATAATGGAATTCCGTGAACAACATGGAAGGATCGAACCCCATGAAGACGCACGCAGCAACGATGACTACCGCCATCACGCTGAAGATCGTGGCTCTCTGCCGGTAACTCACCGGCGAAAACGTATAGTGGGATGTCACTTTCATTTCAATGCCCCCTCGGCTTTTATTTTCTTCCGCAGAAACTCGGATAGCCTTTCGGTAATGAACACCATCGCCAGTATCACCACCAGCGCGGTCGTCGCCCTGCCATAATCCAGCAGGAAAAAGGCCCGGTACAGTTCCAGGCCGATACCTCCTGCCCCTACCGCGCCCAGCACCACCGACAGGCGGATGCTCAGCTCGAAACGGAACAGTGCGAAGGAGATGACGGAAGGCATAATTTGCTGGATGACGCCAAACACCAGCAACTGTATCTTCGTCGCCCCGATGGCCTCTATCGACTCCAGCGACACCGGATCGAGCTCTTCGATCGCATCCGCGATCAGCTTGCCCAACATCCCGATACAACCTATCGTCAGGGATAGTACACCCGCAAAAGATCCCATCCCGAAAGCAGCCACCAGGAATAGCAGGATAACGATCTCCGGCAATGCCCTTTCCAGGCCCAGCAAAAACCTGATACCATTGCGCAACCACCTCGGCGCAATGTTCGACGCCGCAGCAAAAGCAAAGAATATGGCCAGCACAGTCCCGAGCAGAGTGCCTACCAGGGCTATCAACACCGAATCCAACGCCGGCTGCAGCATATCTGCAAAGGCATCCCACTCTGGCGTCATCATCTTCACCAGCGTGGCGCTCTCTGCCAACCCTTTCCACAACATATCCCATCGGACGCCACAGACATAGGAAGCGCCGAACGCCAGCGGCGTGATAACGGCCACCACCAGCAGCGATTTCTGGTATCGCCTTATCCCCCGCAGACTATAAGAAATTGGGTTCATAAGTGTCCTTAGGTTTTTCTTCAATCTGCCGCAGCTCCTCACCGTAGATATCTGCCAGCTGCCCATGAGAAAGCACCGGATCGCCGTCATAGATCATCTTTCCCTCTTTTATCGCAATGACCCTGGTGCAATACCTGGCCGTCATCTCGGGCTGATGAAATACACCGATCACCGGCATCTGCTGCGCCAGCGGCTGGATCAGCTTCATGATCACCTTCGCATTGCTGGGATCGAGGTTGGACAATGGCTCGTCCGCCAATAACAACCCCGGTGACTGGAAGATGGCCCGCGCAATCGCCACGCGCTGCATCTCCCCACCGCTCAGCCTGCCCACCGGGATG
>PMUF01000037.1 GCA_003167015.1 Chitinophagaceae bacterium
TCGGCCTTCGGTAGATATCAACCGAAAGCTCGACTTTTTGGGCAACTACACCCTCGGCAGCAGCTATTCGCTGGAAGATAATGTGGACAGAGATACCAAGGCTGATACGCTGTCCTCCACGAGTTTCTTGTTTCATACCTGGACAGCCTACCTCAAATCACCCGAAAAGAACCCCAATCATTGGGGAATGACCTATAGCATCCGGGATAACTCTTATGCGAACGGAGGCGAAATGACCCTGGCGGATCGTAGTAAAACCATTGGTCTGTTCGCGGATTTTACCAAGAACCCTCATGAGCAGTTCCATATTACGGCCACTTATCGTACCCTGCAGATAGTGGACAGCACCGTCGCGGCCAGTTCTGCCGATAGTTCTGCGGCCTCTACGGGCTCGTCCAACGACCTGCTGGGCAGAATGCAATACACGGTCAACGAATGGAAAGGCTTGCTGAGGGGCAATGTGCTGTATGAGATCGGGTCGGGACAGCAACAGGAATTGAGCTATACCTACCTGCAGGTGCCGGCCGGCACCGGGCAGTATCAATGGATCGATTATAACCATGACGGCATCCAGGAGCTCAACGAATTCGTGCTGGCCCAATTCCCCGATCAGGCCCAGTATATTCGCGTATATACCCCTACGGGCGTATACATTAAGTGTACCTACAATACCTTCAATTATAGCATTTCCATCACCCCCAAGGCCCTCGTCGGGACAAAAGGCTCTGACTTTGACCTCTTCCTTGCCCGCATGACGCTGCAATCCTCTCTGCAGCTGACCCAGCGGCAAGAGGCGACGGGCGGTATCCAATGGAACCCTTTCAAAGCCCCGCTGCAGGATACGACGCTGATCACCAGGACCATGATCATGGCCAATACCTTCTCTTTCAACCGGACCGATCCTCACTGGGGATTTGATCTCAGCAATACCCATAATAGCTCGAAAAGCCTGCTGACCTACGGATATGCCACTACGGCCACCAACGAATGGTCCGTCCGTAGCCGCATCAACGTGAATAAAACCATTATGCTGACCACCACCCTCAAGCAGGGTACTATGTCAGCGATCAACTCCAGCTCAAATTTCGACAGCAGCAATTATAACCTCAGGCAATTTTCGGTCGAGCCCGATATCATTTATACGCGTAAGTCCAATATGCGCTTCGAGATCGGTTACCTGCTCAGCATGAAAGAGAATGCCCCGGCATGGGGTGGTCAGAACTATACTTCTACCGGTTTCAATACGGCCTTCAAGTACAATGTGCTGCAAAGTACCTCGATTCAGGGTAAGTTCACCTTCAGTTCGATTGCCTACACTGCTGCCGAGGGAGCGCCCAGCACGACTTCCCCCGCCTCATATACAATCCTGGAAGGGCTGGCCCCGGGGAAGAATTATCTATGGACTATCGATTTCACCAAGAAGTTAGGCAATAACCTCGAGCTAAGCCTCCAGTACGATGGCCGTAAGCCGGCCGGACAAGGGATCATCAATACGGGCCGTGCGGCTCTGCGGGCATTGCTGTAGCGGGCGGCGGGGCCGGAAGGTCTGTCAAAAGCAAAAGCCGGAACAATGTTCCGGCTTTGCCTCGTGTGTATCTATTATCGACTCAACTAATTAACCAAAGATTCCACCTTTCTTCAACTCCTGGGTGCCTTCACCGATCTTGAATCCATTGTGATAGATCTCGATCTTGTAGTTACCTCTTTGGAATTCGCTGTTCTGTTTCCAGGCGAACTGTACCGACTTGGTCTTGCCGGCTTCGAAGTCCACCGGAACTTTGGCGGTAAAGATCTTGTCGCCTTCATCGCGGGAAGTGAAAGTGCCTGATCCCAGGGCAGGGACAGATACCGGTTTGCCATCGGGGCCGGTGATGCATACATATACATCAGTCTGGCCGGTCTGAGCAATGCGGTTGGAGACATCGAAACCGATCACCAGCTTGTTGACCTTGCGGGCAGTGGTGGTCTCTTTATCCTTTCCGTCTTTTCTTTCATGCATCGGAGTGATCAGGATATTCGAGGCATTCAGCGTAGAAGCGACGTCTACTTTCTTTTCCAGGTCCTGCTTGGCGGCAGTAGTGGTAGAGAGGTCCGTTGTCAGCTGTTGCTTGTCCTGCGTCAGCTGTTGCTTGTCCTGTGTCAGCTGTTGGTTGTCCTGTGTCAGCTGGGCGACCTGCTGTTCGAGGTTGCCGATCTTATCATTCAATTCCTTGATCAGATCTTCAGCCTTCTTCTTTTCGGCGTCCGTCAGGTGCTGTTTGTTCAACAGTCCGCGGATGTTTTGTTTCAGCTTGGCGATCGTGCCATTGTTTTCCGTCACCTGACTGGTCAGCTTGTTGTTGGTGCCGGTCAGTGAATCCAGTCTTACCAGGGCGTCATCGAAATTCTTCTGTAATTGGCCCTTTTCGTCGGTAACCTTAGAAATTTGAGCCTGCTGTTGGGTCTGAACCTGCTCTTGCTTGTTGTTGTTCCAGAGCAAATAGCCCCAGGTACCCAGAAAACCTGCGGCCAGCAATCCGATAACCAGGTTTTTGTAGTCCTTTTTAGGAGGTTGACTTTGGGGGGTAGCCGAGGGATAGTTGGTTGTCGTACTCATAGCTTGTATGTTTTTTATTCAAAATAAAAGATTCCGTGATCTTCCAAATCTTCCGATGTTTTTTCGGTTATATTGGGAGCAAGTCTAAAACCGTGCCAAAATCAATTTTATTGTGTTCAAAGCCTGATTCCTAAAGATTTATGTAATATTGCGGCAATAAACTATAAGTAATGTCCGTAGAAAAGATCCTCAAAGACTGGAAGTCGGCAAAATTCAAGCCCGTGTACTGGCTGGAAGGGGAGGAGGAATTCTATATCGATCAGCTCGTCAACTACGCAGAGCACAACATACTGTCCGAAGCCGAGGCGGGATTCAATCTTACCGTATTTTATGGTAAGGACGCAGATTGGGCAGCCGTTATCAATGCCTGCCGGCGATATCCGATGTTTGCGGAACGGCAGGTCGTGCTGCTGAAAGAGGCGCAGCAAATGCGTGATATCGACAAACTGGAGGCCTATATCGACAAGCCGCAACCCTCCACCGTCTTCGTAGTGGCTTACAAGGAGAAGAAAGTGGACGGGCGCAGCAAGCTGGCCAAAATGCTGAAAGAAAAGGCGGAGCTGTATACGACCAAAAAGATGTATGACAACCAGCTGCCCGAATGGACAGCGGGGCTGATCGGTTCTAAAGGGTATGAGATCACGCAAAAGGCCCTGCTGTTGCTGGTCGATCACATTGGCAACGACCTGAACCGTATCAACAATGAAATTGAGAAGCTGCTCGTCAACCTGGCCGGCCGGAAGAACATTACCGAAGATGATATCGAGCGCTACGTGGGTATCAGCAAGGAATATAACGTCTTCGAACTGCAGGATGCCTTTGCCAAGAAAGACAGGGTCAAAGCCATCAGGATCATTCAGTATTTCGAGAGCAATCCCAAGGCCGGCCCCATCCAGCTGATCCTGCCGTCCATCTACAATTTCTTCAGCAAGGCCTATATGATCCTCGCCCAGCCCGGCGGGGATGAAAAGGGTATCGCTGCCGCCATCGGCGTGAATCCCTATTTTGTCAAGGACTATCTCGCGGCCGTGCGGAACTATGGTTATGAAGGGATCGAGAGCGGGCTGCTGCTGCTGCACACTTACAACCTGAAAAGTATCGGCATTGGTAGTGTCAACGCCGAAGACGGCTCATTGCTGAAAGAACTGGTGGTTAAAATGATGGCCCCCTGAACGTCCGTAGGGTACCCGAG
>PMUF01000347.1 GCA_003167015.1 Chitinophagaceae bacterium
GTATCGGCGGCTGGCAGCCTTTTTCCGCTGATTTTGTGGCGGGCAAACGTTATGGTGACTGTAAAGCTTTGTCTAACTATATGGTCGCCCTGTTGAAAGAGGCGGGTATCGACGGAAGATACGTGATCATCTATGGAGGACGTGATATGCCGGACCTTGTAGGTGACTTTCCTTCTTTGCAGGACAATCATATCGTCACCTGTGTACCGCTGGATAAAGACTCGATATGGCTGGAATGCACCAGCCAGACAGAATCTCCCGATTTTATGGGCAGCTTTACCGGCGATCGCAATGCCATCCTGATCGATGCGGATGGCGGCCATATCGTTCACACTCCTTCTTATTCTGCGGCCGACAACCTTCAATGCCGGGTGATCGACGCCTCGATCAGCGATGATGGCAATCTGGATGCCGATGTCAACACAAAATATACCGGTATCCGACAGGAATACCCGCATGATCTGATGGATGAGTATCCTCAGGACCAACGGGAAAAAAGGCTCCAGGAACGTTTTGACCTGCCGACGTATAAAGTGGATAAGAGCAGTTATTCAGAACAGAAGGGTACTATTCCTGTCGTCAACGAATACCTGCACGTCCTCAGCCCGAATTATGCAACTGTTTCAGGCAGGCGACTGTTCATCAACCCTGACCTGTTCGACAGGAGCCGATCGAGATTGCCGGCAGATTCAGTCCGGCATTCTGATTTCATCAATAAAGAAGCCTTTACGGAAATCGATAGCATCACCATTAAAATTCCCGCCGGTTATGAATCCGAGGCAGTGCCTGATGCCATCCACATCGACTGTAAATTCGGCAAATACAGCGCCTCTGTTAAGGTTGCCGACGACAGGATCATCTATTACCGGCGGTATGAAAAATCCATCAACCGCTTTCCGCCGTCAGACTATCCGGACCTGGTGAAATTTTACGAGCGGTTATACAGGGCCGATAACAGCCGCATCGTGCTGGTGAAGAAAACTTAGTTACAACTGCTGGTCAGCTGGGCACTGATCAGGTTCATCATGTTCTGGCCGATGGGCTTTTTGTCCTCTTCCGGTTTCAACTCAAGGAGGACGGCGGCGTAGTGGCGACATTTGTCGATGTAGGGGAAACAGCCCTGAAGGCTGGGAGAGGCCCATACCGTGCCGCTACCATTTGGACTAAGGATATAATTGCCGAGACCGATCTTTGCACCTTGCAGATCCTTTGGAATGTATTTCACCGGCAAGTTGGTGAACTGGGGCGACTCCAGCTCTTCTACCGATTTTTCGCTCAGGATACGCTTGTCACCGGCCATCCCACTATCCAGCAACATACCCAGGAAGGCGATATAATCATTGGCGGTAGACATGGCGCCGCCGGACGGGTCGGGCGCTCCGCCATTCTGGTTATCAAATGTCGTACCCCGCATTTTCAGGGGCCTGACGATGCGTTCCGACATCAGCCGTTCGTAGGGCTTTTTGCCGACCACTTCGCATACCCGGGCGGCAATGTCAAAACCCAGGCTGCTGTAAAAGAATTCGGTGCTCGGATTGGTGCCAATGTCTCTTTTGGACGCGATTGCATTAACCGCATCTTCCAGCGCCTCGTATTTGACCTTCTCCAACGCCTTTTTGATGCCCTGATCCACTTTGATGCCCAGCGTGCTGGTCAGGCAATTCCGGACGGTGATATATCCCTTCATGTATTTCCCGAACATCGGAATATACTTCGTAACCTTGTCATCGAGGGACAACTTGCCTTCGTCCACAAATGTCATGACCAGCGCGGCCGTCATCCAGTCCGCCGCGCCGGCAATCGGAGCGGCGGTTTTGGGACTGAAATCTTCCGTGCCCTGGTGCTGGTAAAGGATTTTGCCGTTCTGCCAGACGACGACGGCGAAGTCAGTGCCCAGATCCTTTTTATTCTGCTTAAGTAATTGATCTACAGCATCGAATCTGTGGTCGATCTCCACCACCTTTTTCTGGCTGAAAGCCAACAGACAGAATAGCAGTTGGATGGATAATAAACTGAATGGAAGGCAGATGGATTTAACTTTATATGACATAGTTTCTGGATTGAGCTCTTGGTTTGGATTTTGCGTCACAAGTTTACTATTTATTTAACCAAAAAAGGAAAACCGACATTATATGAACCAGAACAATTTAACTATAAAGGCGCAGGAGGCGATTGCGAGGGCGCAACAGCTGGCCTTCGACGGATCGAGTCCTGCCATAGATACGGAGCATCTTCTCAAGTCGTTGCTGACGGAAGAAGATTCGCTGGTGGAATTCCTGCTGAAAAAGAACGATGTAAATGTTGCTTTCGTTACCAGCAAACTGGACGAAAGTCTGCAGAAGTTGCCTAAGGTCAGCGCGGGGCAACAACCGGCACAAACGATCAGCCGCGACATGAATAATGTCCTTCTCCGGGCTGGTTCGGACCTGAAACAATTCGGGGACGAATTTGTCAGTGTGGAGCATCTCCTGCTGGGCATCATTCAGGTGAATGACAACACAGCGAAACTGCTAAAGGATGCCGGTCTGACCGAGAAAGGGCTGATAGCGGCCATCAAGGACCTGCGCAAGGGGTCGACCGTTAATTCGCAGACCCAGGAAACGACCTTTAATGCCCTGAACAAATATGCCAAAAATCTCAATGAACTGGCCCGCCAGGGTAAGCTCGATCCGGTTATCGGTCGGGATGAAGAGATCCGGCGGACGCTGCATATCCTGTCCCGGCGCAGCAAAAATAATCCTATCCTGGTAGGTGAGCCCGGCGTGGGCAAGACAGCTATTGCCGAAGGGCTTGCCCATCGCATCGTCAATGGCGACGTACCGGAAAACCTCCGGTCCAAGATCATTTTTGCCCTGGACATGGGCCAACTCATCGCCGGGGCCAAGTACAAAGGGGAATTCGAGGAAAGGCTGAAGAGCGTTGTGAAGGAAGTGGCCGGCAGCGAAGGAGAGATCGTGTTGTTTATCGATGAGATCCATACCCTGGTAGGCGCCGGTGGGGGAGAGGGGGCCATGGATGCCGCCAATATTCTCAAGCCGGCCCTGGCAAGGGGCGAACTGAGGGCGATCGGGGCCACCACCTTGAATGAATACCAGAAATTTTTTGAAAAAGATAAGGCATTGGAAAGGCGCTTCCAGAAATAGCATCCTCCTCGTTGGGCTCATCGATCAGCACTTTCTGGAAGCGCCTTTCCAATGCCTTATCTTTTTCAAAAAATTTCTGGTATTCATTCAAGGTGGTGGCCC
>PMUF01000059.1 GCA_003167015.1 Chitinophagaceae bacterium
CGGGGATACTGAACGGCCCCCAGTGAATGAAAAGGCCGAATTTGGCATCGGCGAACCATTCTCTCGCCTTCTCGTTTTGAGGCGATGGGGTATAGCTGACGGTTTGCGTCTGAGCAGGGGCCCCTGGGGTCTGGGTATGGGCGCCGGTGGACAGCAGAGCGGCGAGAAGAAGAGCAGTTAATAGCTTCATGCGTCGAATGTAGGTAATTTTTTGGGCGGTCGGGATACCCATTTACCTTAGTTTAGGGTCAAAATCCGGGTTAATAGGTTAAAATACAATTCTCTCGGTATCATTTTCGTTCTATAAGATCACGAAAAACCCTTAATGGGGAAAAATCCGCTCATCCCGGTTACGTCTCACTACCGGTAGATTACTAATATATGAAAGTCGCAGGAAAATTTAGTGATAGCGAACTGATAGCCGCTATTGGAGAAAAAGAAAGCCTGAATCAGGCTATTCTGTTCCTCTATCAGCAATATTCCCAATCGACATGCTCTTTTATCATCAATTATGGTGGAAGTCAGCAGGATGCCGAAGATGTGTTTCAGGAAACGGTCCTGGCCTTTATCGGCATAGTGAAGAAAGGCAGCTACCGGGGAGAGGCCAGTATCAAAACCTTCCTGGTGTCCATCGCCCGAAATATCTGGCGCAACGAGCTGAAGAAGAGGCAGCGATCCGATTTTCGCGAAAAGAAATT
The DNA here is from genome assembly GCA_003167015.1 of Chitinophagaceae bacterium. Lineage (GTDB taxonomy): Bacteria > Bacteroidota > Bacteroidia > Chitinophagales > Chitinophagaceae > Puia. The sequence goes on from PMUF01000059.1 coordinate 699, forward strand.
CGAATCCGGCCGGGATCAGCAGGAGGGCGATGTCGGCTCGCTGATGGCTAATCTGGAGGAAAAGAAGCAGCTGCGTGAGCTGGTGGGTAAATTAGGTGAGCCCTGCAGAAAGCTGCTGTTGCTTTTTTACTATGAAAACCTGTCCATGAAAGAAATTGTCGAGCACCTGCCTTATGAGAACGAACAGGTGGTCCGTAATAAGAAATATAAATGTCTGCAGCAATTGATTGCTATCGTAAAAGAAAATCCGGCGATTGCCACTCAATTGAGCGAAATAGTTAAATAATATCCACATGTCTATGAAGCACGAACAACTAGTCGATCAATTCGACAAGACCTTTTCAGATAAGGGTTCCGGAGAACCGGAGCCTCTGTTTCTGTCGGATGCTGAAGCTGCCCGGGAATACGGCTATCTTCGGATGGCAGTAGAGGGTGTGCAGGAGACCGGTCTGTACGAACAGATCGAATCCGTCAAGACCCAGTGGATGGCACAGCAGGCCGCCGCTGCCGCACCGCAGCCGGGCGCTGTCATCCGGAATATCTCCCGGATCACGATGCGGGTCGCTGCCTGTGTCCTCATCCTCGCGGGGGGAACTGCAGTCTATAAATATATGTCGGCCAGCGCCAGCCACATTTATTCCGAATACACGCAGCCTTACGACCTGAATACGAGCCGTGGTGCTGCCGCTCAGGATGACATGGACGAGGCATACCGGAATAAGAATTGGACTGCAGTGACCGAACTGTTCAATACGAAAAAGGACAAGTCTAATAAAACATATTTCTTAGCAGGCATGGCTGCTCTCGAATCCAAACGCTACGATGATGCTATTGGCATGTTCCAGCAGGTCATTGCCGCCAATACGCAATCCGGCGGCGATTATTTCGAAGACGAGGCTGAGTTCTATTTAGCCATGAGCTGGCTGGCCAGGAACGAGGTTAAGGAGGCGATGCCCCTGTTGGATAAGATCCGCGCCGATAAGAACCATTTATACCATGATGTCGTGGTGAGAATGTCAACGCTTGACCTGCGGATTGCGCAATACAAAGAACTTAAATAGAAACACGCACAGTAACACACATAACGCGCCAGTCAGAATGCCCCATAAGAGGGCATTTTTTTCGTGATATAGCGGCGCAGTATCCCCGATCAGCACCAGGTGCGCCCAATAGCCCGGACTTTTATGGACAGTGCCGCTCTCCAGGTAGTCCAGTTTGGCTTGCCGCAAGGCCTTTGACTTCGAGTAACCCTTTTGCAGATATACATAAAATCGTTGCAGGATAAAGGAAGTCGCCTCGTCGTCGGCCTTCCAAAGGCTGCTGAGCGAACTGGCACAGCCGGCATAGGCGAAGGCTCGCGCCAGGGAAATAACCCCTTCATTGCTGACCACTTCGCCCTGGCCTGTCTCACAGGCGCTGATGACCACGAGTTTGGTGGCATGCATATCGAGGCCGTAGAGCTCTTCGAGATATAGGTTGTCTTCCAGCGCCGATCCCTTTTGGGGGTAGAAGGCTACAAAGGAGCCGGCCGCATTTTGGATGGACGAGACGGCATGTGTGGCCAGGTGTACAATGGGGTATTGATCGAGCTCTTTCAAAAAAACAGGCTTAGTTGCTTGGCTGTCAATATATTGGATGCCCGGTAGGCCGGCTATTTCCTGTCGTGACGCGGGGAGGGGAGGGAAGGGGTCGTGCCCTTTGTCTGCGAATGGCGCGAAGGCCAGCACCCCGGAAGGGGACGCTCCGCCTGCCTCATCCGGTGCGGCGATCAACCGGCAGGCGAACTGATAGCTGATCGTCGTCGATGCCAGCAGGGGGCTGGCATCAGGGCCCGAAGGCAGGGATTCAAAGGGAAGGAAATATAAAAACCCGTCCGGCACGATGATCCATTCTTCCTTGCCGGCGGCGAGAGTCTGTATCGGTTTGATCAGTAGTTGACTCAGGCGGTCGCCAGTCGCCGTTCCCCTGAATTTTTTGCCGTTTTCCGTCGTTTTCAATTGAGCCAGCCAATCATTGGTCTCTTCCTGCAGGAGCGCCAGGGAATCGATCTTTGTATAGGCGAATGTCGATGAGGTCAGCACAAAAATGTGTAAGGCTGCCGGCGTGAGATAGCAGCTGATGAGCGCCTGCTGCCCGTCCAGGTGCTGTTGCAATTCGCGGATGCCCGGGGTAGAGTCCTCGTACTTCAGTTTATAATACGCACTATTCTGCTCAAGCTCCTTCTGCAGGCGCGACAATTCGATTTCATAACGGGTCTTTTCCACAGCCATGCTGTCCAGGTCTTTTTTATCATTTGTCCCTTCCAGCTTGACATTCAGGCGGGCGATATTGTATTTGATATTGTCCTCACGCTGCAATAATCCGCCTTGTATGCCGGACAGATGCTGCAAATTCCTTTCCTGCAGGTTGGCGGTGATCACCGATGCCTTATTCTTTTCGCTGATCAGGAAGGCCTGTTCGAGGTAGCCCGCTTCGGGATGCAGCCGGTATAGCTGCAGGCAGACCGACAAGGCGCCCTGGCTGACGGTGCTGTTCCGTTTCTTCAGGAACAGCTTGGCATCATCGGTATCGAAATTTTTCTCGATATATCGCAGGATGGATAAGGTTGTTTTATAGGCTGCATAAGCGGCGGCCAGGTATTGTTCCTTTGGCTGCATCCTGTATAGTTCTTCGAATAGCGTGGCTTTTTTGAACAGCGCGTCGAACAGCCGGTAACTGGCGAATGTTCCCGTAAAATTTGCCGGATTGGCATAGATATCCGGGTTGTTGAAAGTACGGGAGAAGATGTTGATGGCATGTTGCAGCTGTTGTAAAGCAGGAATATATTGCCGGTTCCCGGCCAGCCAGTCGGCCCGGTACAGATCATTCGTTCCAAGGTCCAGTTCATTCAGTTTCTGCGCAGATGCACGGGATGACAGTTGGTCGAGCCACCAGGCGGCAGAATCGGGCCGGTGCAATTGCAGCTCCGCATGCCCCATTTCATTCAGGACGTTGGGTACTTTCCGGGGATCCACTTTGCGGTAGCAGCTCATGGCCTCTTTGTATTTGTCCAGGGAGGCGTAGGCCAGGCCCATATTCATGTAGACAAGGTCGTCCGAACTGTGCCAGGCAAGGATCTGGTGATAGATCTCCAGTGATTCCCGGAAGAGCCCGAGGTGATAATCAGAGGTGGCGATATTCGTCTCCAGGTTGGTCGCGGATACGGTGTCAAAAGGTCGCCCCCCTTTGACGATGTCCAGGGCCCTGTCGAAGTAATTCTTTCCCTGTTCATAATTGCCGTTATCAAAATAGAGGACCCCAAGGATATTATACAGGCGGACTTCATCATCGGGATCTTTGTAGCGGTAGGCGTGGGATTCGGCGCTCAGGAGGAAAAACCGGGCGGAGTCGAAATCATTGAGGTTGTAATAGCAGGTGCCGGCATAAATATGTGCGACATACGTCAGGCTGTCGGATAGCCAATGACAGCTCAGTGCCTGGCAATAGGCCGATTTGGCGCCGGCAAAGTCATATTTGGAATCGAGGAGGATTCCTTTTTTAAGGTAAGACCCCGACAGGAGGGTGTCCTTCCCGCTGACAGCGGGGATCTTCCCTAGATCGTCGATCACCTGTTGAAAATCGGCCAGGGCCTGACTATCGGTAGCCGGGGTGTTATTGGTCAGGTGGAACAAGGAGTCGGCCTGGCGGTACAGCCGGGTGATCCGGGCCAGTGGATCGACGTTCCCGTAGTTCAGGAAGGCCGGCACGAGGAAAGCCGCTGCCAGGAGGATGCCTTTGCCGTACATGGAACCATTAACGGTTCCCCTGATGTCTTAATTGTGTATTACAGTGACCTTACGATGACGACCAGCGGCGGCCGGGGGTTGGCGCCTTCGTCGATCAGGTGGCCGCTCAGCAGGTTATCCAGTTTGTTAAGCACCGTGTTCAGCAGACCCGAGTTGATCAAAGATTCCTTATCGTAGTATTCCAGCTGCACCTGGATATTCTGCAGGGCATAGTTACTGGGGTCGTTTAGCTTGTAGTAGATCGTGGCGGTGACTGTCGAGCCATTGGTGGGTAAAAGGCCGAATGCTCCGCCCAGCGGCAGCAGACCGGTGCCATTGAGGGTTTGCTGGAGATTGATGTCCCCGGTGGCGCTGTTGACGATCACGCCCATCTTGGCGGCCGAGCCCGTTACGTCGAAGCTGCAACCATTGCCCGCGGCGCAGGTATTCAATAGGTTCGGGTTAGCCTCGAAATAAGGAACGGCAGTGGTTTGGCCTTCGCTGAGCACATATATGCTGTCCGCATAGGAGGCGCCGCCGATGATCAGGGTTTGCAGACAGGTGTCGGTAGTGCCCTCTTTGACAAAGCCGACGGCATACTGTAAACCGGTCTGGCTTTGGGTAACGTCGATAGCCCCGGTGACGGAGTCGATGACCATCCCTACCGGCCAGGAGAGGTATTTACCCGTACCCGGGTTATTGACAACATTCATGATATAATCAGAGCCGCTCGTCGGCTGAGGATAAATGATGGTGTCACCGTATATGGGCGCCATGAAGCATCCGTTGAGCGGCGCCTGGGGATAAGGCGCCTTAGGCAAAACAGGAGTAGATGATGACTGGCTGTCACTCTTCACGACCTGCTTTGCCGTATCAAAGGCCATCGCTTGCAGACGGCTCGAGGACACAGAGGAAGGATAAACAACGGCCGTCTTCTGACAGGCCCAGAAAAAGAGCGCCAGAATCAGCACGGATGCAGGATATATTTGGATAAGCTTCTTCATGGGTAAAGGACGGTTAAGAGTTATCGCTTACAAAATAGTAAAAGTTCGTTAGATCTTCAAGCCCCCGGCCCACGGGGGACCAGGTTTATATTAGTAGCCGCGCAGGGCGAAAATGTAACCGCCGATATATATGATATTATGCATATATATAACGGCAATTATTGGTGCATTGTTGCCTGGACATCCGTCAATTCAGGGTGCTGCCGACAGTCATGATGTTCCCCTGCGCTTCACGGTCCTGCTGGCCTTTTATGAAGACAGTATCGACAACAATGTTTACCGTTTTCAAACTCCCGCCCTTACCCTTGAAATTGAGCTTGGTCAGGGTCAGGACGAGGCTTTTAGACTGCAACGAATCGAGCTTTTTCTTTAGTGTGATGGATATTTGCTTTACCGGCGCTGAGCCTTGCTCTTTACTGCAGGAGAGGATCATGACGGCCAGCAATACCGGCAGGACCAGGGCCTTCCGCAAAAGGTTACGGGAGGAATTTTTGGATGAGGTGATCATAACTAATCTTCTTTTTATTGGTGAATGAAAAAAGGAATGCGACGGATCGAGATACCTGCCTTCGTCATAGGCATGCAGCAACATGACGGCGAACGATTCCGTGTCCCCATCCGCCAGACAGGCATTATCGGCAATAAACTCATGGATCATGCTCAATTCGCGCCGGATAAGCCAGTAAAAGGGATTGACCCAGAAAAGACAGGCCAGGAAATGGCTGAACAGGTTATCATAGGTATGGCGTCCGCGGATGTGGGCCAGCTCGTGGGCCAGTATTTTCCGGTTGACCGGGTCTTCCGTATCGACTCCCTGTTGCCAGAATAAATGGTTCAGGAAGGAAAAGGGCGCCTGCGGGTCCTTTATTTCAATCAAATCATAACCAGCCATCCGCCTTGACGTATGACGTTTTTTGAGCTGGTGGAGGCGGATGATCTTGCCTGTCAGTACCAGCAGCAACCCTACGCTGATACCGATGTACCCTCCCAGGACCATTATCTTTACCGGCAGGGCCGGCTGCGCTGTGTGATGCGGTGCGATCCGTGCGATCAGGACGTCCAGCGGCTGGCTATCCGGCCCATGAATAGGGCGCCAGTCGAGCCGGATCAGCGGCAGGACCAGGCTGGCCAGCAAGGTGCCAAGCAGGTATATGCGGTTGAAGGAGTGCAGCCGCCTGTTGCGCAGCACGAGCAGGTAATAGATCAGCAGGAGGCCGCTGACCGATACCGACTTAACGAGATAGGAGACCAACGTATCCATGTTATTTCTTGTTTTTCTTCAGTTGCTGTAATAATAATTCCAGTTCTTTCACCGACAGTTTCTTTTCATCCACGAGGAAGGAGACGACATTGCTGAAAGATCCGTCGAAATAACCTTTGGCTACGTTGGTCAACGTGTCCTTGGAATAGGCTTCTCTCGACATGACAGGATGATAGCGGTGAATCCTGCCGATATTTTCGATGCGGACGAAGCCTTTGTCCACCATGGTCTTCAAAATGGTGGCCACGGTGTTCTTGTGCGGTTGAGGGACGGGCATGGCTTCTACTATTTCCATCAATAAGCCGCTGCCCAACTGCCACAGGACTTTCATGACCTGCTCTTCGGCTCGGGTGAGTGATTTCATGTTAAACTATGTTTGTAGTTCAAATGTAAAACTATTTTTGTAGTTTAAAAGAAAAATCGAAAGTTTATTTTTGTTAATATATTTTCGCCTAACCGAAAACACAGATGATGCGTCCAAAATATAGTTGGCTGTTCATTGCCGGGATCATGTTATTGTTCCTGTCGTCCTGTGCCCGGACGGGCAGAAGACACGGGGCTTTACAGGCTAAAATAGACAGTTTACAACGCAGGCTGGACGATGCCTACAGACCGGGGCTGGGCGAGTTTATGTCGGGTATCCAGGTGCATCATGCGAAGCTGTGGTTTGCAGGCAATGCGCAGAATTGGAAACTGGCGGATTTTGAGGTGGGAGAAATCCGGGAGACCCTGGATGATGTCCGGAAATATTGCGCTGACCGGCCGGAGTTGGCTTCCCTGCCGATGATCGGGCCGGCAATGGACAGTATCAGTTCGGCGGTCAGGCAGGAGAACCTGCCGAAGTTCAAAAGCGCCTTTATCTTATTGACCAATACCTGCAATAATTGCCATCGGGTAACAAAGCATGAGTTTAATGTGATCCGGGTGCCGCTTACGCCGCCATTTACCAACCAGGTGTTTGAGAAACAACCCTGACCTATCCTACCTTCTGACTTCTTCTTTCGATCACGATAAGATCCCGCCAGACGCCATTCGTCTGGCAGATCCTTTCCCGGTAACCTATCAACCGGAAGCCAATACTCGCATGCATCTTCAGGATGGCGTCATATTCGAAAAAGATGTTCGCCTGGAGCGTCCATATATTGTTCATTTCGCTGCTGTCGATGAGAGCTTTCAGGAGGCTTTCACCGGCTTTCTGTCCGGGATAGCCCGTGGCGATATAAATATTGACTTCGGCAACGCCGGAATAGACGCTGCGAGTGGAAACAGGCGCAAGGGCAGCCCAGCCGATGACCCGGTCGCCCTCAATGGCAACCAACCGGCTATGCGAGAGATAGCGACTGTCCCAGCCTGGCCAATCGGTGGGAAAAGCCTGGAAGCTGGCATGCCCGGTAACGATGCCCTCATAGATGCTTTTTACGGCCGGCCAATGTTCAGCCAACAGATTTCTGATCTCCATAAGTATTGATTAAAGCCTTACTAATCCTCTGACTATAAAAGTAATCGATTGGAGGAAAAACGAAAACCGAAATAGAATATTTTTGGCTGGCATGGTTTTTTTACGGGTCCTTGCCTATGTATAATCTTACAGGGACCGGTTTACGCATTCCACTGCTGATTATCACCGTTTCTTTTTGGCTCCTGTCCGGCGAAAAGGCCCATGCACAGGACGGAAAGAATCTTTTTCAGGTCAATTGCGCCCAATGTCATAACNNCACCCTGAAAGGGGTCACTTCAAGGGTCACGGACACCACCTTGCTGCACGCCTGGATCCACAACAACACAAAAGTGCTGGCTTCGGGAGATCTGTATTTCAACAACCTCTACAACCAATATGGCCGTGCGCCGATGAATGTCTTCCCGAACCTGAGCGATGCCGAAATCGACGCTATCCTTCGCTATGTGGAGTCATATGCCGAGCTCATGGCGAAGACCAATACGTCCACCAACCAGAGCGTTCCTGAGGAGGACAATACAGTCCTGTATGGCATTGTCACCTTCATCCTCGCTGTCTTTGTGTTCGGCTTATACCTCGTCAATAATAATCTCAAAAGGCTGGCAGACGAGAAAAAAGGTCTTATTCCACCAACACCGGTGCCGTTTTACCGCAACAAGCGCTATATCGCCCTCATCTCGCTGCTCCTCTTCTTTATTTTTGGCTGGTGGCTGACCGATGCGGGTATTCACCTGGGCAGACAGAAAGACTACCAGCCGCAGCAGCCCATCTTTTTCTCCCACCGGGTCCACGCGGGGCTGAACCAGATCAGCTGTCTCTTATGCCATGGTGGCGCCTGGGAAAGCCGGCAGGCCTCTGTCCCATCACCTAATATCTGTATGAACTGCCATATGGCTATCAACGATTACCATGGGGAGCGGCTACAGCGTGCCGATGGCACACCTGTCGATCCGCAGGGTGAGATCGATAAATTATACAGCTATACGGGATACGACCCGCAAAAAGGAAGATACACACGGGAAGGCCATCCCATCGAATGGATCAAGATCCATAACCTGCCGGACCTGGTCTATTTCAACCACTCCCAGCATGTACGGGTAGGGAAGGTGCAATGTCAGACCTGTCATGGCCCCATCCAGGAAATGGATGAGGTCAAACAATTCGCCGATCTCAGCATGGGCTGGTGCGTCAACTGCCACCGCACAAGTAAAATAGACTTTGCCTTCCCGGACAGCGCCCATGGCCAGTTGGGAAACAAATTTTATAGTATCTATAAGGAGTTTTCCGCCAAACTGCGCTCGGGTCAGATGGATTCGGTGACCGTCGAAGATATCGGCGGTACGGAATGCCAGAAATGCCATTATTAGGTTCGCGGCTCTCGCCTCAAGCTTCGCGGACCGGTTCAACCGGCTCCCGGACGATACCCGGCGGCGGCTCGTCCTGGGGATGAAAATCCCGCCCGTCTTTTCCATATTCATAAGGTCCTCTGAAGACTTCCGGGATATTGCCCGGCCAATTACCATGTGAAACTTCTATCGGGGTAGTCCATTCCAGCGTATTAGCCTGCCACGGATTCTTTTCCGTCACCTTTTCGCCCCTGTAGATCGATCGGAAGAAGTTCACCACGAATACGATCTGTACGGCAAACGATACCATGGCGACCGAAGAAATGAATATATTCAGTCCGGTGAACTGGTTGAAGCTGCTCCAATTCGAATAATCATAATACCGTCGCGGCAGGCCGGCCAGCCCTTCGTAATACATGGGCCAGAAGATCAGGTAGGCTGCTGTCAGCGTGATCCAGAAATGGATATAGCCGAGAACAGGACTCATGAACCGGCCGAACATTTTAGGGAACCAATGATAGATGCCGGCGAACATGCCGAACATGGCCGAGATACCCATGACCAGGTGGAAGTGCGCCACCACAAAATAGGTGTCGTGCAACTGAATGTCGATAGTCGAGTCCCCCAGGAAAACCCCGGTCAGTCCGCCGGAAATAAAGGTGCTGACAAAACCGATAGCGAATAGCATCGCCGGCGTAAAGCGGATATTCCCCCGCCATAAGGTGGTGATCCAGTTGAATACCTTGATGGCGGACGGGACGGCGATGAGCAAGGTCAGCAGGACGAATATCGATCCCAGGAAAGGGTTCAGCCCGGTGACAAACATATGATGCGCCCACACGGTGAAGGACAGGGAAAGGATGGCGAACATCGAAGCCACCATGGCCGTATAGCCGAAGATAGGCTTCCTCGAGTTCACGCTCATAATTTCAGACACCATACCGAAAGCAGGAAAGATAACGATATAGACTTCCGGATGCCCCAGGAACCAGAAGAGGTGTTGGTACAGGATCGCGCTGCCTCCTTCATACGGCAGCGCCCGGGAAGTGGAGGTCAGGAAGATGTCCGACAGATAGAAGCTGGTCCCGGCATGGCGGTCACATAACAGCAGCACGAAGGCCGACAGCAGGACGGGAAAGGACAGCAGTCCCATAATCGCCGTGAACAGCAGTCCCCAAACGCTGAGCGGCAGCCGGTTCATGGCCATGCCTTTGGTGCGCATGTTTAGTATGGTAGTGATATAGTTGATGCCGCCCATTAGCGTGGAGATGATAAAGAAGATCAGGCTGATCACCCATAGATCCATTCCCGTCCCGCTGCCGCTATCAGCCTCCTGCAAAGCGCTGAGCGGTGCATAGGCTGTCCACCCTTCCCCGGCAGGGCCGCCGTGTACGAAAAAAGAAGCCAGCATAATGACGCTGGCTACAAAAAATGCCCAATAGGACAGCATATTGACAAAAGGCGAAGCCATATCCCTTGCACCGATTTGCAGCGGAATGAGAAAGTTGGCGAAGGTGCCGCTGAGTCCCGCGGTCAGCACGAAAAAGACCATGATCGTCCCGTGCATGGTCATCATCTGGTAGTAGGCGTCTGGCTGTATCTTGCCCACGGTAAACCAATGCCCCGTCAATTTTTCTAATATGGGAAACGTCGAATTGGGAAAACCCAGCTGGAGACGCATCAGCACGGAGAGAAATCCACCGAGGATAGCCCATATCATCCCGGTGATGAGAAATTGTTTGGCTATTACCTTATGATCCGTGCTGAATATATACCTGGTGATAAACGATGTCTTTTCCATGGTGGGCCACCGGAAAAGCACTCAAAAATTATACCTCCAACGGTAACATGTGCTGCCCGGACATCACGTGAACAAATTTCCCCAAACGGAAAAAGTTCCCCAGTGCATTGTCATAGACGTGAGGCGTTATTGATGGACAGGTGCAGTAGCCGGATAAACGGTCGTGATATGATACTTGTCTTCGAAGTCCCACAGCCTGGCGCCACCCTTAATAGCATCCTTGTTGGTGAAAAGATGAATATTTTCGGCCAGAGGAATGGTCAGTTTGCCGGCATTGCCGCCGCCCAGATACAGACGGTCGTAATTGAACACGGTCTGTATGATGGCCAATACCTTGGCCACCCGTTCGTTCCATTTTTCCTTGCCCTTTCTTTCCAGTGCTGCAGCCCCGATATACTGGTCGTAATCCACGTCCTTGCGGATCGGATGGTGGGCCAGTTCCAGATGCGGCAGCAGGTAGCCGTCCATCAATACGGCGGTGCCCACGCCTGTGCCCAATGTCACCGCCAGTTCATAGCCTTTACCGCTGACAACTCCAAGACCCAGCTGGTCGGCATCATTGACCAGCCTGACAGGCCTTTGCAGCAGGTTGCTGATCTGCTGTCCCAGGTCGATATTCTTCCACTGGGCATTGCCCAGATTGGGTGCGGTATAAACGACACTATTCCTGGCATACCCGGGGAAGCCTACGGAAATCTTTCCATAGTCCGGCATACCCTTGACCAGTTCGCTGATGGTCCGGATCACATTTTCCGGGGTAGCGGATCTGGGTGTGTCCAGGCTCTTGTAATCAAAGAGCCACTCTCCTTTGGTATTCAGGATGGTCCCTTTGATATGCGAACCGCCAATGTCCAATGCCAGGATATCTTCATTTGATGCAGTAGCCATAGTTGATCTTTTTCGACCTGCCGAAAATACAAATAACGGACCGCATCCGGCCCGTTATCAGGATATAAATTTTTCGCGGGGATGGAGCCCGTTAGTTGATGGACAAAATGATCTTCCCATGTACTGTGCCGCTGTCCATCAGGGCGTGAGCCTGACTGGCCTGGGCCAGCGGGAGGGTTTTTCCGATATTGGTCCTGATGATCCCCTTGCCCGCCATCTCCGCCACCTTTTCCATGACGGGCTTATCGGTCTGCGTAAAAACGAAAGCGGCGTTCACGCCAAATTCCTTTGCTTTTTCCGGGGCGGGCGGCATGGTAGTAGACAGCAGCTGACCGCCTTTCTTCAGCATCTTCCAGAGTGCGTCCTGTGCAGGTCCACCCACGAGGTCCAGGGCAAGGTCCACATCTTTTATGGCCTCTGCGTAGTGAGGGTTCGTATAATCGACGACGTGGTCGGCGCCGGCATCCAGCACTTTTTTCAGATCAGCGCCCTTTGCAGTACCTACTACGATAGCGCCTGCATTTTTTGCCATTTGCACAGCCAGCAACCCTACCGATCCTGCCGCGCCCAGGATAAATACCTTCTGACCGGCCGCCAGGTGACCTGTCTTAAATAATAAGGTATAGGCTGCGCTGGCTACTATCGGCAGTGAGGCTGCATCGGCAAAGGATAACGATGCGGGTTTGGCTATCACCTCGTTTTCGCCGGCCAGCATATACTCACCATATGCGCCTCCTTTGCCGAACGGTACACGGGTGATCACTTCATCGCCCGTTTTGAATTCCCTGGCGTCAGGTCCTGTGGATACTACGATACCTGCTCCTTCCCAGCCGGGGATAAAGGGCAGCGGGAGCGGTATGATCTCTTTCATATACCCATTCCGTATTTTGGCATCGATGGGATTTAAGGCCGCAGCTTTTAGCTGGATAAGTACTTCATTACCTTGCGGAACGGGCTTTTCGACTTCTTCCAATTGTAAGACTTCGGCGCCGCCGTATTGGTGTAACTGGATTGCTTTCATGACTTTTTTGTTTTATGACAACAAAGCTAGTTACACTTCGGGGGTCAGGAATTGTACGAAACGGCTATTCTTCAATAAGCTGCCGGCATTGACGCCGAAAGTCCGTTTGAACAGCCGGGTAAAATGCGCCTGGTCTGTAAAGCCGTTCCGGATAGCTGCATTGGCCATGGGCAACTTGTCGCTGATGACCTGGGTCATGACCAGCTTGATCCGCTTCCAGAGCACGTATTGGGAAAAGGGAATGCCGGTCTCCTGCGCAAACAGATGCCGCAGCCGTTCCGGTGAAAGGAAAACCTGGCCGGCTATATCCGCCAGCGCCAGTGGATTGTCGAGGTTCAGGCCGATGTATTCGATAGCTTTTGCCACACGGTCATCGATATGCCTGTCTGCGGGCTCCCGGCGGGGATGCAGGATCATTGCCATCAGATCGTCTGCTGTCTGCTGTAATTCGGCGAGACCGGCAGCACGGCCATATTGTGCAATAACTTCTTTCAATTCCTGTTCGGTCAGGATGCTGTCAATCGGTACAAAAGGCTTTCCATCCAGCATTTCCTTTAACTGCCAGCCCTGGTAGCTTTCCGCATCGATGAAAAAGATGAGTACTTCGGTGTTTTCTGCCTTGCAGGAATGAGTGATGGTCTGGTTGATTAAAAAACCATTCATGTGGGAATGGTTGATCCCGTCGATGACAGAGTCGAATGGGACGTCCAGGCTAACCACCACCTGCAGGCACTGGTGATAATGGATATCAACCGATGCATGGCGCGCTACGAAAGAGATGAGGTTATTGGAACCGACCTTTTCCATCCCCAAAAATATTCATTTCCTGCCGCGCAAACAAATAAGGGAGGGCCATGGTGACCCTCCCTTCGCGACAACGGGAATGTCGCATCTCTTCGATATATACTACCAGGTAAAGGGGTGACATGTGCTGCGACAATGACGATAATTTGAAAAGGGGGTTCCGAAAGGATAAGAAGTAAAGAAGTGAGGTAGGCGTAAAGATGGATGTTTTAATCGAAAAAAACAAGAGTTTGTTGGCGCGCCATTAGCCGGCGGACGAAACGCCACAAGTAAAGGACGAATTGGCTCCGGAAATAACCATAAACAATTTTTTCCTCCATCTGTAGTATTTAGTTGCACTAAAAAACCAGCGATATGGAAAACGAAAAGAAATCCCGTGCAGTAAAATTCGACAAATATGGCGGTGTCGATGTGTTACAAGTAGTAGAAGTGGACCGGCCTGTGCCTGGCAGGGGCCAGGTACTGGTCAAAGTAAAGGCTGCCGGGATCAATCCCGGTGAAGGCTCTATTCGTGAAGGGAAGTTCGCCCAACAATGGCCTACTACCTTTCCGTCCGGGGAGGGGAGCGATTTCGCAGGTATCGTAGCCGAGGTCGGCGCGGGCGTAAAAGATGTGGCGGAGGGCGACGAAGTCATTGGATTTACCGACAACAGAGCAAGCCACGCCGACTATGTAGTGGCGGATGCGAGCCACGTCGTGCATCGTCCGGCTAAAGTCTCGTGGGAACAGGCCGGCGCCTTGTTTGTGGTGGGCACAACGGCTTATGCCGCGGTGAAAGCCGTCACCCTGAAAAAAGGGGATACCGTCATTGTATCCGGCGCCGCCGGAGGAGTGGGCTCGGTCGCTTGTCAGTTAGCCGTCAACGCCGGCGCCACGGTCATCGGGTTAGCCAGCCAACCCAGTCACAAATGGTTGTCTGACCATGGGGTGATCCCCGTGGCGTATGGGGAAGGCATGCTTGACAGGATCCGCCGCGCCTCCGGCGGGCACGCAGATGCCTTTATCGATACATTTGGGAACGGCTATGTCGAACTGGCGATCAATCTGGGCATTCCCCCTGACAGGATCGATACGATCATAGATTTTGCCGCAGCCAAAAAATATGGCGTCAAGACCGATGGTAACAGCAAGGGCGCCAAGGCCGAAGTGTTGTCAGAACTGGCTGCTTTGATAGCTGCGGGCCGCCTGGAAATTCCCATAGCCAAAGTTTATCATCTCGATGAGGTTCGGGAGGCCTATACCGAATTAGAGCGGCGGCATACGCACGGAAAGATAGTGCTGGTGCCCTGATCGCTCACTTCAGCGGTATTCCGCTGACAGCCGGCGCCACCGGGTGATTGGCCGTAAATTGAAATCCCAGCAGTGCTGCGATGGTCTGGGCATATTGTTCCTGGTAGATCTGCCCCGGTGTCTTGATCTCGCCTTTGGCCGGTATGCCGGGCCCCATGGCCAGAAAGTAGGTCTCATCCGAATGAGGGGTTTCCGTGCCGTGATCGGTCCAGCCCGGGCCTATTCCGCGCCCATGGTCGGGAAAGATCAACATCGAAGTCTGATCCTTGTAAAACGGGTCCTGTTGCAGGATGGTCCAGATATCCCTGAATGCGGCATCGGCATAATGGGCTGCATCCAGGTAATCGCCATAGTCCCCGGCATGTCCAAAGTCGTCATTGTCGCCGAAGTCGATATATAGGATCCGGGGATGACTGGCCAGCAGGTAGGCTTTGGCCAGGGCATAGGTGCCGGCATCCAGACGCTCACCCTTGCCAAAGATGTCGGGAAGGGTATGCTGCCAGAAGTTCGCCTCTTTTTGCAGGGGAGTCAATGCATCACCCTGAACATCTTCGCCATAGATATTCACCAGCATTCCATTCCTGTGACGGTTCAGAATACGGGCTACCGCATCCCAGGAGGCGAAGGTGGCGATTTTTCCATGGAAGGCCGGGTCCTGATCGATAAACTCGAGGACATTGGTATTCGGATTGTCCGGGTAGCTATTGGAATTGACGGCGGGGTCATAGTGGCCGGTGAAGGCTTCGTTCCGCCCGGGATACGAGAACCAGTATTTGTTGCGGACATTGACCATGTTGCCGTATGCCCGGTTGCCTGATAGTTCACCACGGCGGGCGATGGTATCCCAGACAAAGGGCATCAGTTTATGTCTTCTTACTTCCGGATCGCTGTCCCAGTATTTTGTCACTGTCCAGGCCGAGTCAGTATGATTGTAGCGGTTATTAAAAAGGAGGCTTGAATCGGCTCCCTGGAAAAGTTCCCGCCAGCGGTATCCGTCCATTAAGAAGATGACGAGGTTGCGGGCCGGGGCGGGCTGTTGCGCCCCGGCGCCTACAGCTATCGTTATGAGGAGGACGAGCGTAAAAGCGGTGCGGCAGATGTTGTTCATCCGGTAAATATCGGGGAATTAACCATCGGCAATCCGGGCCGCAGGTTAACAAATATTAAATTAATTGTTTAGTCTTTATTAACAGCAAGTGTCCCCTTCGTATTCCATCTCATCAGCATATAGTCTTTTGCCGGCAGGATACCCAATAAAGAAAGGCTGTCGATATGACCGGACAGACTGATATTCGGGCCGATCGGCTTGTTCAGCGAAGCATTCAACTGCTCTTTGACCGAATGGATCTGAGCGCCGAGGTCGAAGTGGATCTGGTCATGCAAGAATGTTTTTATCGCCGAGTTCAATATCCAGTCACCGGCTTTGGCCAGCAACCGCTCCCTGGTATGGGTATCGAAATCGATATCGCTGATATAGAATTGTCCGGATGGCACGTCATACACAGGCAGACAGGTAAAATACAATGCGCCCTTATAGCTTATTCCATTCTGTTTGCCTTTAAAGTCGATCCTGATCAGCAAATGATTGTTGCCTTCGCCATAGATCTCCGCATTTTTGATCATGAAATAGCCTGTTTTGCCAACGGCTATTTTGTTATTATCGAGATGAGTTTTGGCCAGGCGGTTCAATTCCGCATATTGGATCCGGGCGTCCACGTAGACGTTAAATCCGCTGGCATCCTCCCTGGAAATGACCGGCAGGGGAGGGATAGTCGCCGGCGGTCCCGGGTTGGCAAGACTGAATACCGGTTTGGCTGTGATGCCGATAGTGCCGGCTAGCTGATGCGCCGACCCGTTGAGATTTTCCAGCCGGATCTGTGATGGGTTGAGGCTGATATAGCCGATGTCGCCGATTTTAATGGGTTGAAATAACTTCGCCCAATAGGGCTGGATCAATTTCGGGATATCGTAACGGCTGACTTCCTCATTCAAATGATCCAGCGCTTTGTTGATGGCGTCTGTGGCGATGGGCCTGATAACGGGTGTTGCATTGAAGTTGGCCAACGTCAGATTACACGCATCGGCATCGAATCGCGTCAGCTTTGCATGGGCAGACAATGCATAACTGTCCGATAGGGTAAAGCCGGCGTTAATCCCCAGGTCGACGTTGAAATCACAGTTGCAGACCTTATTCCAGTTTTTGTTGAAAGGGTTTTTGACGTAACCTCCTGCCGATCCCTGTGCATGGTCGGTGAGATCGAGGATGGCCCCTGACCAGGAAAGGATAAAGGGTTCCCGCCGGATGCTCCAGCGATACTCGCCCGGACCCAGGTTGCCGCTGCCATTGAGATCCGCGGGAATTTGCCGGTCAAGATCCGAAAATACACTGTCGAGGTCGATGGTGATGGGTACATCTATTTTCGAGTCCGGCGGAGGAAGGGTATCGATGGTGGAAGATGGTAAATGGGGAACTTCCGGCACAATTGTTCTGCTGCAGCCTTCCAGAAGGATGATGAAGATAATGATCGATAATATCCTGGGCATACGGTTGATTAAGCGCCTGAAAGCTACTGATCAATATTGGGAAATGGATGTTCGGCCGACTTTTTAACCTCCCATTAATTCGATTATGATTATTTTTAATGTAAATAACTTTTCCGATGAGAAAACTCTACGCTTTGACTGCTATTTGTCTGGCGTTGTGGTTCGGCGGATGGGCACAGCGGCCCATTATGCCCAGCCAGGATTATCTGCAGCATCAATTTGCACCGATAGCGGGCGATCCCTATCTTTTGGAAGGATGGGTAAGAGGAAAAGTTGAATCGCGCAATCCATTCTTCGCCAACGATTCCTTATGGTACAATTATGATCTGGTCTCTCAGAAGCTTGTGGCGACTGTCGACCATGTAAAAGACTATATTGCCGACAGCAGAGAATTCCAATCCATCACTTTTTATCTCTCCAATACGATCCTCACTTTAGAGCACGTCCCCGCGATCAACGACAAGGATCTGTTCTTTGAGCTTGTCAAATCCGATCACGGATATTCGCTGTACAAACATGTATGGGATGCGATAAGAGGCAAACGATATATGGAATGGAATACTTATTACATTTTATTCCCGACTCCGGACGGCAATATCGTCAAACTGAATGTTTTGGATAAGAGATTGATCCAGCGGGCTTTTGCGCTCAGTCCGGACAGTAAAAAGGTGGCCGATTATTTCGCCCAGCGTAAGGATGACTACCCGAATGAGTATTTCCTGCGGAAGCTGCTGGAATATTTGAATGAATAGGTGTGTGGCCGGAGCGGACTACAGCACTTCGAATAAATTATAGATCACCCCTTTTTGATTCCTGGACCCCACACCGAGCGCCAGGATATTATTCAGCCAGCCGTATTTCGACGAGGCCGTTTCGAACATCGCATTCGTTCTGAAATAATATGTCGCGGGGTCTACCGCTTCTCCGGCATCGATGCGTTGCAGGATCTCTTTTTCGCCTGCCCGCAATCCCCTATACGTCATGGCAATCAGATGGTCGTCATCCGTCTTGAGATTTAACCTGACGTCTAACAGTACGGAATGATCGCTGCGGACTGTTTGCCAGTCGCTGCCGCCGTCCAGGACGACGCCGGTCAGCCGTTCGCCTTCGAATACTCCTCCGGGCACTACGCCCACCCTTTTGAAGCCGGCTGGAGTAGCGCCAATGACAATAATGGGCCTGACATCCAGGCGGAGGGTGAACAGGTGTTGGGTTTTGATCGATTGCAGAATCTCGGGAACGTTCGCGGTTAAATTTTCGGGCATAGCAGATGAATGTATATTTTGGAATTTGCCTGTTGATTGAATAAATTTGATCAAAGGTAGACAAGATACATGGATCAGAGAGGCAATAATATGATCATCTATAGCAGGACCAATTCAGACAATCCTGATTTTCAGCAGCTGGTGACGCAACTGGATGCGGATCTGGCCATCCGGGACGGGGATCAGCATGACTTTTATCACCAGTTCAACAAAACGACAGGGTTAAAGTACGTGATTGTGGCTTATGACCAGGAATCTCCCGTAGGATGCGGCGCCATCAAGGAATACGCCGATGGCGTGATGGAGGTTAAGAGGATGTATGTGCCGCCGGCACGACGGGGCCAGGGAATTGCCACTGCCATTTTGAAGAGGTTGGAAGAGTGGGCTGCGGGGATGGATTATAAGAGATGCGTGTTGGAAACAGGAAAGAAGCAGCCGGAGGCGATAGCGCTCTATCAAAAGAATGGCTATGCCTTAATCGCCAATTACGGACAATACGAAAATGTCGACAACAGTGTTTGTTTCGAAAAGATATTAATAGCTTGAATATGTGAATGCTGTAACTAATTCATAAAATGTCGTAATACTTTCGGCCGGGATATTCGCCACTTTTGTATTCTATTGGGTAATTCTATTCAATGGAACAAAAAAAAGTTTTATGAATTACGTTCGACGCTTACATCTGTTATATAGTCCTGTAAGCTATGCCCTTATCGGGGCCGCTGTTTTTCTTTGCGCCTTTACGATCATTCCATCTGCCGTTGTAACCCGATTTGTACCGGGAACCGCCAATGCGGATATTAAAGTGCTGGGTACTTCCAATCTGCACAATTGGTCTATGGAGGATAAGACTGTGGCCTGTTCGGCAAAATTTACCTATGCGGCCGGTAAAGCCGTGCCGGTATCTTTGACAGCCTTTACCTTTTCTTTCCCTGTCCATAGCTTAAAGAGTGGGGAGTCTGGCATGGACACCAAGGCCTATGGCGCCATGAAGGCGAAGACCGGCGGCGATATTGTTTTCGCGGCTTCCACTTCCACGATCACCCCCGGCGCAGCGCATCAGTTCAGCGTGAAGAGTTCGGGGGGCCTGACCATCGCAGGCGTCACCAGGCCTGTAGTACTGATGGCAGCCTGCAGCGTATTGGCCGATGGGTCGATCACTTGTACCGGTACGAATAAATTGCTGATGACCGATTACCAGATCAAACCGCCGACCTATATGCTGGGAGCCCTGAAAACAGGCAATGCCCTAACCATCGATTTTACCATGGTCGTCCAGAAATAGGGATGCCGTGCGTAAAAAAATCATCTTCCCGGGGTTGGTGGCAGGGCTGGTTTTGTTAGTACTCAGCATTTTGGGTTTGTATGGCACCATCTGGCTCTTCCCTTCCCTGGCCGTCCAGTATTTCGATCCCACCTTCGATACCCAATCTGAAAGAGCCATTCTTTATTTTATCCACCCCTTTATAGCCGGTTTGGTACTTGCCTGGTTCTGGGATCGCTGCAAAGGGATGTTTAATGGCTCTTTCCTCGGTCGCGGTATCGAATTCGGCGTACTCTACTGGCTGGTGGCCGTCTTTCCTATGATGTGGCTGATATATAGCGCCATCAACGTATCCCTGCTGCTGGTGGCGAGCTGGCTGCTTTTCGGGTTGATACAGGGAATCGTGGCCGGTCTCCTTTTGGAGAAAATGAATCGCTGAAGACAGCAGTGCTATCAATATGAAAAATTACATCCTGTTTCTGCTGGTCACGTGGCCGTTTATCGGCGCGGATCTGCCCGGTCAAAGCGAATATCATCTTTCAAGGGGATATAGCGTCACTATTCACGGCACCATGAGCATCCACAATTGGGTGGAGACTATAGGCGAGGTGACCGG
>PMUF01000094.1 GCA_003167015.1 Chitinophagaceae bacterium
GCGAAGCAGCTCCGACGAAGTGCTAGCGGCGGCACCGGGCATCCTCACGTTCATCCGCCTCAACCCGCATTTAACCCATCCGATTTTTCTGACCTCCTTCATCTTGTAATTTTATTTGAACTAAAATTTTACAAGATGAAACCAACACCAACCAACCGGAAGCTGCAACTCAACAAACAGGCAGTTTCCAATCTTTCGCGCGAACAAATGTATGTCATCGTAGCCGGTAAGGAAGAAGAACGTTTGACGACTTCCATCATCGGTTGTCCCGTAGGCAGCTGCGCCACATGCTGCGGAGCAGAAGTAGCGGTAGCGGTCACCAGCCCCGCCAGCCTTTCTACCATTATCCAGACCACCACGCTGCTGTAGGCGGATGCGGGGTGCTCTCTTGTGCCCCGCATCATTTCGTTTACCAGCTCCAAACCAACATTGGTGTAATGGATTTCACCACCCTCCGGCACTTCGTACTTTTATTTCAACAAATCAAATTATCTCACATGTCCTGCACCAGATCCCTGATATACACACTGCTGATGATGGCGATCACGGGGCGGGGATTTTCCCAGCAGGACACGACGGGCGGGGCGGCGACGGGCAGGGCGGCGACACAGGGCACAGACAGCATTCACGGTAAGACGCTGCGTGCAGCGACCGTCACCGCGCAACGTTCCTTCATTCAGTTTTCAGCGAACAAAATCACGCTGAATATCTCCTCGGACCCGATTGCGATAGGCGGCAGTGCCTACGATGCGCTGCTGCGGGCGCCGGGTGTCATGGAACAACAGGACGCACTGACCTTCCGGGGCCGGTCGGTGAAGATCCTCGTCAACGGACGACCCTCTCACCTGACAGGCGAAGACCTGAAGACGATGCTGACGTCGATGTCCGCCTCGGGCATCGAAAAGATCGAGATCATCCCCAGCCCGCCGGCCAAATATGAGGCGGAGGGTAGCTGTATCATCGACGTCATCCTCAGCAAGAATAAATCCTTCGGCACAAATTATGTAGCGACAGCCGGTGGCGGTGGCGGCCGTTACGGATCGGCCAATGGCGGACTGGATGTGAACCACCGGGACAAAGGCACGAATATTTACGGTGGTGTATCTTATCTGCACAATGAACAATATTATAGCACGACCACTGACCGCATTCTGCCCGGATCCGATATCTATTCCGATGAATACGATGTCCGGACACGCAACAACTATGGCTACAAACTCGGCCTCGATGAAGACCCCGACAAGCGGACCAGCTACGGATTTTTACTGAATGGCTATGTCAATAAAAGACAGCGGGTTGTGTCCAATGTCTCGGGCATTCAATATAGCGGTGATGCGGATGACTCGTCGGTCCTGCTGTCGACGACAGGTCACGCTGTCTTCAGCAATCCCACCCTGAACCTTTATTATAAACGGGTACTGGATTCCGTCGGTAAGGAGCTAACCCTCAATGCCGACTGGATGGATTATCATAAGCAATGGACGGATAGCTTTGCCAACCGGTATCTGACGCCAGAGGGCGTCGACTATGCGCCGGCGTCATACATGCTCAATCATTCCCCCGCCGATATCCGGGTGTATTCCTGGACGGCGGACTATGTACAGCCTGTGCGGAATGGGAAATGGGAGGCAGGAGTACGCTTCAACTATACCACGTCGGACAATACGCAGCTATGGGACGACAATGCCGGCGAAGGCTGGATAGTAGACACCACGAAGACCAATCATTTTATCTATAAGGAGGATGTCAATGCCGCTTATATCGACCATTACCATACCCTGAAGAAATGGACGGTAGAAGCCGGGCTGCGGGCCGAACAGACGATCTCCAGCGGCAATCTGGTCACGCTTGGCGAGGTCAACCGTCAGCACTACCTCAACCTCTTTCCCAATCTTAGCCTGACCTTCAACCGCAGCGCCGGCAATCAATGGTCTTTCACCTATCGCAAAAGCATCCAGCGGTTCGGGTTCGACTATATCAATCCCTTTATCATCTATCAAAGCCAGTACGCCTATTCCCAGGGCAATCCGAACCTGCAACCACAGATCAACCACAGCTTCGCGCTGTCGACCTCTATCGCCGGCAAGGTTTGGCTAGGCATAGAATATACCCGGTCGCTCCATACGTTGGGCGCCAGCTACCGGTCTGTCGGCGATCTCACGATCTCCACCTATGACAATTTCAAAGGCGCGAATATAGGATACGCCTATGTCAACTATACCCGCAGCATCGGCACGGTCTGGCAGGTCAATTTCTATGGGTCTTTCGGCTATTTCGATTATAATCTGGCCACCGACAGCACACCCGCGCAACCAGCGAATGAAAGGCCCTTCTATGCCATCCAGTGGTATAACAGCTTCGCTGGCGGCAACGGATTCAGCGCAGATCTCAACCTGTCCTATACCAGCGCTCTCGTCACGGGCATTTTCCAGCGGCAGCCTTATTACTATGCGGATGCCGGGGTCAGCAAGTCGCTGAGCAAGGGGAACCTGACCCTTCGGGCATCGCTGAAGGACGTCTTCAATAGCCAACGGATAAAGACGCATACCAATTATGACGGGGTGGACCTGTATACCAATGCCAAATATGAGTCGCGGATCTTCAATTTTACGGCCCGATACCGGTTCGGCAATAATAATGTACGGGCCAGGAAGCAACGCCAGTCGGCCATAGACGATATCAACAGCAGACTTCGCTAAAAGTAAAAAATATGAAAAAGATCTCTTTATTCACGATGCTCATTGGCGGTTTACTCGCAGCGCAAAGCCAGACGCTGTGGAAGATCGCCCCAAAAGGCGGCGACAAGCCCTCTTATATCTTACTGACCGGTCCGGCCTGTACCTCATCGATGAACCTGACCCCCGAAATGAGGACGGCGTTGGCGCAGGTGAGTGCCGTAGCCATGGACTATAACCTGTATGATAATAAGGATGCGGCAAAATGGCAAGCCTATTCCTTCCCCACCGTCGACTCCCAGCGGATCAACAATAATCTCAGCGCAGGTGAGATCCAGACTTTCAACACTATTCTGAAGAATAACGGGCTGCCGGATCAAATGGTACAGCAATTCGACGGCTTCCGGGTCGAGATGGTCTATTACCTGTTGCTGATGCTCAACAGCCCTTGCGGAACGCTTACCCAGCTTCCGTCTTACGAGACAGTCCTCCGGCCATACGCCAAAAAGAATAACCTCGATTATCTCGTCCTGCAACCGACCGATGATTATCTCGCGGAAGACAGCCGTCGCAGTAATGGCTACTGGCAGCAGAATATCCGCTACATGCTCAATAATGAAGACGAGATCAAGGGCAAGCTGCAAACGGAAGAGAAGTTATACGAGCAATCCAACCTCGCCGGACTGAAGGATCTGTATACCCGGGACAAGTTATATCAATTGCGGACCGGCGATGCCATCACCCGGCAACATATTCCGTATCTCGCCGGGAAAATAGCCGATCAGATCAAACAACGACCCACTTTCATTGCCGTCCAGTACAATAATGTGGTTGGGGACAGCCCCTCCCTTTTTGATGAACTGGAGGCCAAAGGATATACTATTACAGCTGTTCAATAAACATATTCTGGCCGGATACTTTGCGGGAGGACAAAACCGCCTCCTTTCGCAGCGTTAAAATCAAGTGCGGGTATCGAACAATTTCAAATTTACAATGATGAAACCAAATCAAACCAACCTGAAATTGAAACTCAACAAACAGTCCGTTTCTCACCTGTCCAAGGCTGATCTGCAAAAGATCAATGGCGGAGAAGAAGCAGCGCTGACGACATCTGCGTTCGGCTGTTCAGGGTTCACCTGTTGCAACGCGTCTTCGACCTGCACTATCGTACAGACCATCATCCAGACGATCGTAGGTACAGCGACCCCGAAATTGTAAGGTAGGTGAATTAATCATGACTGCCCCTGGTACAGGTCTCTGTACCAGGGTTTTATACCACGTTGGTCAAGAGGGTCAAGACGCATCTCTTTCTAAGATGAAACACAGGTTCGAGCCCTGTACGTGGCACCAAAAAAAACCCCGATCTTAGAGAAGACCGAGGCATCATTATAAATAGTATTTACAATGATGAAACCGCTGTAAAATTACGGAATTATGAATATCCCTTATGGTTTTCATCCTGACCTGATGGTGCGCATTCCGCGGTATGGCTATGAATCCGGCATGGAGGCATTCGACATGGATACCCTCGTCCGGGACGCCGCTGCCATGGAGGCCATTTTTCTCGCGTCCCCCGTGCTGCATGCGGAGCTCGTCAAATACCGGGAAGGCAGGATCACCGACAAAAAAGAAGTCATGGACCTGACCTTCTCCCTGGGAAAATATTATAGCCGGATGCGCAGCCGTTGTACGCCATTCGGGCTTTTCTCGGGCTGTGGGATGGCGGCCTGGTCGGACGGTGGCGGTTCGGCGGAGGCTTTCGGCCCGGCGCAGGCGCAGGGTGTCGACCCGGAGAAGCCTGTCGGCCCTGCGCAGCGTGTTGGCTCGGTGGAGCGTGACCCGGCGCAGCGTGTTGGCTCGGTGGAACCTGTCGACCGGCAGGGGCGGCATACACGGCTGGATATGCATTATCTGTGTTCCCTCGCCCAGCATCTCGCCTCCCTGCCCTATATCCGCAACCGGCTGTTGTATTACCCTAATTCTTCATGGTATACCCTGGGTGAGGAGATGAGGTATGTGGAGTACAAATATGTGTCAGGGCGCAGACATCACCTGATCACTTCCGTTTCCTGGTCAGATCACCTGGCGGGTATTCTGCGGGCGGCGGAAAATGGCATCACGTGGGCGGGCATCGTTGCATTATTGATGTCGGAGGATATCGATGAAGAGGAGGCGAACGGCTTTGTCAGTGAACTGGCAGAGGCCCAGGTGCTGGTCAGCGAGCTGGAGCCTGCGATTACGGGGGATGAATTTTTGCCGCAGATCATCGGCGTTTTGCGCCGTATCCCTGAAGCCGCTGCAACCGCAGCGTTACTGGAAGATCTGCATGCGCGGATCGGAGCGCTGGACGAGGCGGGGCACCATGACGAGCCAGGATGCAATGTCGGGGTCAGGCACAATGACGTCGCGGCGTACCAGGAGATCAAAGACCTGATCGCCCGAATGGGACTACCGTTTGACGAGGCCAAGCTATTCCAGGCCGATGCCACCGTCACCCTGACCGACAACCGGGTCGACGCTTCGCTGCAACAACAGCTGCTGGAAGGCCTCGATATCCTGAACCAGCTGAGCAAGGCCGCCGAGCCGCCTGCCCTGCAATCCTTTATCCAGCGGTTCTATCAGCGCTATGAAGACAGGGAGGTGCCATTACTGGAGGCACTGGATACCGAGTCGGGGATCGGCTACCTGGAAAATTATTCCGGTACGATCGCCCCGCTGATCGATGATATGGTCGTTCCCCATCCCGGCACGGTCGAAACCCGGGTGCCCTGGGGCCGAAGGGACAGCTTTCTTTTGCGGAAACTGACGGAGGCTTTGGCGGCGGGAGACGAGGTCATCGAATTGCAGCTGGAGGATTTCGCCGGATCGGAGCGGACCTGGGACGATCTGCCGCCTTCGCTGTCCGTGATCTTCCGGTTGGTGGATGGAGACCGGGTGCTGCTGGAGGGTGTCGGCGGATCCAGCGCCGTCAATCTTCTCGGCCGCTTTGCCCATGGCGACCCGGCTGTCCGAAGGCTGGTGGGTGATATCGTCGATGCCGAAGACCGGATGAACCCGGATGTGATCTTTGCAGAGGTCGTGCACCTGCCTGAGAGCCGAACGGGCAACGTACTGCTGCACCCTGCCTTCCGCGCATACGAAATTCCCTTCCTCGCACGCCCCTCCGTCGATGCGGACTACCGGATCCCCTTGCAGGACCTGCTGGTGTCGGTGAAGAATCAACGGGTCGTCCTGCGATCGAAAAGACTGAATAAGGTCATTGTCCCCCGGCTAAGTACGGCACATAACTTCCGGATGAAGGCCCTGCCGGTATATGAATTTCTTTGCGACCTGCAGTTGCATGGCAAACAGAACGGAATGAGCTTCACCTGGGGGATCTTCGACTGGGAGTGTCGCCGGCTCCCCCGCGTCGTCTATAAGAATATCGTCCTCAACGCCGCCCAATGGGTCTTCTACAAAAAAGATCTCGCCGATATCAAGGATAAAAAAGGCCCTGAGCTTATGGCTGCCGTTGCGGAGTTCCGCCGGCGGTGGAAACTGCCCGTGCTGCTCTTCCTGGCCGATGGGGACAACGAACTGCTCATCAACCTCGAGGATGAGCTGATGACCCGGATATTTTTGGATGAGGTAAAGAAGCGGCCGCAGTTCATGCTGAAAGAATTCCTGCCGCCCGCTGATGGGGCTCACGCCGTGCGCAACAAAGACGGCCGGATCTATGCCAATCAGCTGGTTGCCGCGCTGATCCGCGAAACGCCGGCCTATACGGCTCCGGCCTCCAGGGCGTCCATTTCTTCAGCGGATGTCAGTCAAACGGATGTGAGCCGAACGGCGGTCCGCCAAACTTTTTCCGTCGGCTCCGAATGGATCTACCTCAAGCTTTATTGCGGCGAAAAGACCGCCGACAATATCCTCAGCAACGTGGTACATCCTTTTGTCACCGAGTGGTTAGCCTCAGGAGGAATCCGCCGGTTCTTCTTTATCCGGTTTAAAGACCCCGCCTTTCATCTTCGGCTGCGTCTTCAGGTCAGCGATCTCAGTCATCTCGGTCCCGTTCTCCGGTCCTTCCAGCAGCTGATCCGGCCTTTGGAAGAGAAGGGTTTTATCTGGAAGATTCAGCAGGATACCTATCAACGCGAACTGGACCGGTATGGTCCCTCCACGATCGAACTGGCCGAAGAGCTCTTTCATTATGACAGCCTGGCGACGCTGGAGATGCTGTCCCTGACAGATGGCATCGAGCGTGACCATATCCGTTGGCTCTGGGCTATTCGCGCCGCCGATGACCTGCTGGAGGCGATGGGGATGACGCTGCCGCAAAAACAGGCGCTGGCCCAATACCTCCGCGATGCCTTTCACCGCGAATTCAAGGCGGATAAAAAGGTCCGATCTCAGCTGTCCACCAAATACCGCACACATAAGCTGCCAGTCGGCGACATCCTGAACCGCAGCAAAGACGCCGAAAGCCCCTGGCTGCCCATCCTGCAACCCCTGATGCAACGACAGACCCGGATCCGGCCCCTGGCCGAAAGGATCGTCCGCCTCGAAGGCGAGGGGCGGCTGGAGCCTCAGTTGCATGAATTGTTATACAGCTATATCCACATGACGTTGAACCGCGTCATTATTTCCGAACCCCGGCTGCACGAACTGGTGATGTATGACCTGCTGTTCACCCACTACCGTTCCTGTATCGAAAGAGCGAAATATGAGATTCCCGTTCTATAAGCAATACGATGAGATGGACTGCGGTCCCACCTGTCTGCGGATCATCAGCAAATTTTATGGTCAGCGTTATTCGCTGGAATACCTGCGGTCGCTGACGCATACCAGCCGGTCGGGTACCAGCATGCTGGCGCTCAGCGAGGCCGGCGAGAAACTGGGCTTCAGGACAATGGGGGCAAGGGTATCGCTGGATTATCTTCAGGAGGAAGCGCCGCTGCCCTGTATCGCCTACTGGAATCAAAGACATTATGTCGTTCTCTATAAGATCGGACGCCGGCATATCGATGTGTCCGACCCGGCGCATGGGCTTATCCGGTATACGCGGGCGGAGTTCCTGGCCCAATGGGCGACCGAAGAAGGGCATGGGATCGTGCTGACGATGGAGCCGGGGCCGGATTTCGGGCAAGAGGAAGAAGTCAATGCCGGTGGACGGGAAAGGGGGATGGGCCATATCGCCGCCTATCTGACCCGCTACAAACGCGAGCTGATACAGGTGCTGGCGGGTCTCCTGGTGGCGAGTCTGTTGCAGCTGCTCTTCCCCTTCCTGACGCAGAGCATCGTGGACAGGGGTATCGCTCACCGCGACCTGTCCTTTATCGACATGATCTTGCTTGCTCAGCTGGCCATCTTTCTGGGCAAGACTTCTGTCGAGATCATCCGCAGCTATATCCTGCTGCATCTCAGCACCCGCATCAACATCAATCTCCTGACCGACTTCTTTATCAAGCTGATGCGGCTTCCGCTGGGCTATTTCGATACCCGGATGGTTGGGGATATCCTGCAACGGATCAACGACCACAAAAGGATCGAGACCTTCCTTACCTCATCGACGATGAGCACCATCTTTTCGTTGCTCAACCTGGTGATCTTTAGTGTGGTGCTGGGGATATACAGTCCGGCGGTGTTCGGCGTATTTGCGGCAGGCAGTCTGCTGTATGTCGGCTGGATCCTGGCCTTCATGAAACGACGGGCTGCGCTGGACTACAAGCTGTTCGCTCAACTGGCTGCCAGTCAGGAAAAAAATTACGAGATGATCATGGGCATGCAGGAGATCAAGCTGCACAATGCCGAAAAAAAACAACGCTGGCATTGGGAGCTTTTGCAGATCCGTCTGTTCCGCATCAATATCCGCACTCTTTCGCTGCGTCAGGTGCAGTCCGGCGGCGCCGTCATCATCAATGAGGCGAAAAATATCCTCATCTCCTTTCTGACCGCCCGGCTGGTTGTAGAAGGTCATATCTCCATGGGCATCATGATGTCCGTATCCTATATCACCGGCCAGCTCAATGCCCCCATCCTGCAGCTGATCGAATTTTTGCAGGCTTTTCAGGATGCGAGGCTAAGCATGGAGCGGATCAATGAAGTCCATCAGAAACGCGAGGAAGAAAATCGTTATGATCCGAAGACCGCCGCGATCCCCAATGGCGATATCCAGCTGCAGAACCTGTCGTTCAAATATGATTTGTCACCGGCCACGCCGCTGGTACTGGACAGTATCAATCTAACCATTCCGGCGGGTAAGGTCACTGCCATTGTGGGCAGCAGCGGCTGCGGCAAGACCACTCTTCTCAAGCTGCTCCTGAAATTCTACGAACCGACGTCGGGATCCCTGCGGATTGGCGCCATGGGCCTCGATGGGCTGTCGGGTAGTGCCTGGCGCGGCAAGTGCGGCGTCGTGATGCAGGAAGGGTTTATTTTCAGCGACAGCATTGCGGGCAATATTGCCGTGGGAGACGAGTCCGTCGACTGGGCAAAACTCTATGAGGCCGCCAGGGCCGCTAATATCCACGATTTTGTCACGGGGCTGCCGCTGGGGTATAATACCCTGATAGGTTCCAGCGGCACGGGGATGAGTACGGGACAGAAACAACGGCTACTGATCGCCCGCGCCATCTATAAAGACCCGGATATCCTGCTGTTCGATGAGGCGACCAGTGCGCTGGATGCGCATAATGAGAAGGCGATAACGGAGAACCTCAGCCGGTATTTTAAAGGCAAGACCGTCATTATTATCGCTCACCGGTTGAGTACCGTCAGGAATGCCGACAAGATCGTCGTTCTGGACCGGGGAAGGATCTCCGAGGCCGGGCGCCATGAGGAGCTGATCACGGAAAAGGGTTTTTACTATCAGCTGGTGAGAAATCAGATGGAGCTGGGGAATTGAGTGGGGGTTGGGGGCTGAAGGATTGAGTGGAGGGTTGGGGGGCGCGGAATTAAACAAACTATGATTATGTCAGATAACGAGCTTCCGGCCGCAACGGCCTTTTATGACCATATCGATGAAGTGCTGGGGCCGCCACCCGGACGACTGTATCGTTATGGCAGCGGGGTCATGCTGCTCGTGCTGCTGATGGTGGCAGGGGTAGGCCTTCTGCTGACGGTAAGACAGGGGATTGACGGGCGGGCGAGTGTCGGGCCGGATTGGGCACATGAGGTGATGTCGCCGGCGGAGGCCACCCGGGTCCGGGGGGTGCCGGTGCGGGATGGGGATACGGTGCGGGCGGGGGATGTGCTGGCAATTTTTGTCGGGGGCGATACCGTGAGGGCGGCAGATACGCTGAGGGCCGGGTTTGCGGGCATCGTCAAATGCCAGCGGCTGCTGACCCCCGGGACTATCGTGCCGGCCGGCAGGCCTTTATTTCTCATTACCGGCTTACAGACCCATTACAGCATCCGGATCGCGCTATTGCCATTGGGGTATCCTGCGCCCGGCCCGACTATGGACTGGATCGGCAAAAAAGTTATTCTCCAACCCGGAGGGGGGCAACCCGAAGGGGAGCAACCCGAAGGGGAGGCTTCGGTCATTTCCGACCCTTATCCCGATAGTGTCCTGAAATACTGGATGGTAGATGCGGAAGGGGGCCCCGCCCGCCGCCCCGACGGCCCCGCCTTTATCATCACCGGCCGGAAAAGCCTCATCAGGGACCTCCTGGGCTTTTGACCCCGGGCAACCCCCTTTTCACCCGCAGGAAGGTTGATTTGACATATCCGGTTTGTCCGGCTCGGACCATCCTCTTATCTTTAATTCAATCAAATCTACCTAGTCATGAAAAAGCAGAACAACCACACCCCAGGCAACCCCCGGCTGCAACTCAGGAAAACAGCCATCGCCAACCTCACGCTGACCGACCGCCAGCTGGCCAACATCATGGGCGGAATGAACGTCACAGGACTGCCGCTCCCCATCAACTCTAACGACACCTTAGCCGGCGATCCCTGCACCAGCAGACCGACGGACCTCACCAGCACCCACCTGGCCTGAGTATCGTTTTTTAATTTCCTGTATTCAATACCGAACAGATGAAAATGATCCTGGCTGGCTTTTTATGGATGTTTTCCCCGGGGCTTTATGCACAGGACAAGCCTGACAGTGACCTGAACTTCATGATCGCAAAGATCCGGGAGGCCTATGCAGGCTATGCCGACAAGATCGACCCGGCTACTTTCGAACAGCTGGTCAGGAATGTACAACAATCGAAACTGGCCGATACATTCGCCAATTATTCACGGCTGACAGGGTTTTTCCGGGACGACCACCTGGATGTTTTCCAGGTGGTCACCCTTAGGCCCGGAGACAGCGCGCAAGCCGTTGCTAACCTACAAACCATTCATACCGGCAGCACAGCGCATCGTAGCCGGGACAAAGACAAGGCAATGGAGGGCTATTGGCTGGATGATCTGCATCACTCCATCCTCTATCTGCGAAAAACCGGAAAGGAAGAATGGCGGGGATATGTCGTCGAGACAAAGGATAAAGCGCCGGCAGGGTACGAAGTGCTGAGACTGACCCCCGACACCGGCGGCCGGTGGCTGGCCGATTATAAGGATATGAGCGGTCCCTACCGCGTTATCACCCGCGCCCATTTCAGAACTCCGCAGGTGCTGGTAGGCGGGTCGTATTTTAAGTTCAAAAAAATCGGGCAGTACGTTCCCGGGATGCTGGCCAGCCTGCAGCCCTTCAGCTATGCCCCTTCGATCACCCCCCTCGACAGCCAGACCGTCCTGGTCCGTATGCCCGATTTCGGTGGTTATGTAGCCAAAGTATATGACAGCCTTATCAAGGCGAATTTCGCGCTGCTTAGCCGGGCCCGGACACTGATCATCGATGTCAGGGATAATGCCGGCGGCACCATTCGGTGTTTCAAACCGCTGTTCCCGCTGATCTGGACCAACCCCATCTATGAGATCCATGGCCTTCAGCTGTGCAGCCAGGCTGTCATCGACGAAGCGCGCGACGATTATGCCTCCTACCGGAAAGCCAACGATACAGCCAGGGCCGCGAAGATGCTGCGGCTGATCGATACACTGGAAAGAAATAAAGATTCGTTCCGGCTGACGGGCGGAGGTGAATTTCCCGTCGCGCAGGTACCCAATAGCGTCCGGCATGTGGCCCTGGTCATGGATCACGGTTCGAGGAGCGCCGCCGAGCTGATGGCCCTCTACTTCCGGCAAAGTAAAAAGGTGACTTTCTTCGGGGAAAATACCGGTGGGGCCGTCGATTATCTCGATCTGTTGCAATACTGGCTGCCGCATACGCATTTCCAGTTCTGGTGCGCCAGCACTAAACGAGAGATCACCCCCGATCAACCCCGGTATGACGGGAATGGTATTCCACCGGATGTGCCGATCGGCGATGATACCAGCGATTGGATAGATTATGTACGGAAATATTATGGTAAATTAGATCAGACCGATAAAAAAACGGGTCCTTGACAAAAAGTAATCTGAAATATCATGTTTATGGGGTGCTGATCTTTTCCGCCTGGTGCCTCGGAGCAGACCTGATTGTGAGTCCCAGCTTTTATCTTCCGTTGGAAATCATGTCGCTGGTGGCCTCTTTCTGGGTCTTTTATCTGTGGTATGCCTGTCTGTATTTCCTTTTTCTCGGGCCGAAGAATAAAAGGCTGCTGAGCATTCCCGTGGCCGTCATTAGTATCGCGGGACAATTTGGCATCCAGTACATCTATATGGACGTGCGGCTGCATTTTTATCATAAGCCTTATACATTCGAGGACGTGCGTTATAGCGTGGTAGAAGATTTTACCTATTTCTTCATTTTTTCGCTGGGCTATTTCTTTTTGATGCGGTTCTTTCAAAAGCGGAGACAGCTGAATGACAGCGAAAAGCAGCGGATGGAAGACTACCGGCAGCGGCTCGAGCTGGAACAAAGTAATGCCCTGCTCCAGAAGCAGAAGCTGTTGCTGGAACGGGACCTCCTCCAGAGCGAAAACGATTTCCTGCGCGCCCAGATCAACCCGCATTTTTTGTACAACTGTCTGAATTTTTTCTATTCCGAGACCTTCGAACGCCAGCCCCGGGTAGCCGAGGCCATCCTGCTGCTGTCCCAGATCATGCGGTATTCACTGACCGATTTTTCATCCACAGGCGGTTTCGCCCGACTGGAATCGGAGATCAACCATATCCAAAACGTGATTGACATCCACCGGATGCGCTATGGCAATAGTCTCCGCATCGAGCTGATTTGTGAAGGCGATGTCTCCGGCAAACTGATCGCGCCGATGATCCTCATGACACTGGTGGAAAATGTGATGGAGCATGGCGATCTGCAGGACCCGGATTTTCCCGCGCTCATCCGCTGCCGGGTGGATGCTGAATCCAGACGGGTCCATTTTTCCACCGTCAACAAGAAGGCCAGGATCAAGGGCCGTGTTCATACCGGCATCGGGTTGAAAAATATCCATCAGCGGCTGCAGCGGATGCATGAAAATAATTATACGCTGACCGTCAGGGATGAGACGCTCACCTTCCGCGAAGAGCTGGTCATTCCATATATCGATGAAATCGAGGTGCCCGCAACCATTGTTAAACCGATAACTCATTCGCTATGTTGAATTGTATTATCATCGATGATGAGCAGCCCGCCATTCACATCATCGAATCCTATGTGAGGGATACTGCCTATCTCAACCTGGTGGGCACGACAACCAACCCTATTGAAGGGCTGGAAATGATCAACCTTCATCCCGTCGATCTTGTCTTTCTCGATATCAAGATGGCCGGGCTCTCCGGCATCGAGTTCATCAAGGCGCTGAATGGCAGGAGCAAGGTGATCATCACTTCGGCGCACAGTGAATTTGCCATGGATGGATTCGAACTGGAGGTCATCGACTATTTATTGAAGCCCGTGTCTTTTGTGCGGTTCCTGAAGGCAGCGCAGAAAGCCTACAATATCATTGGGCAAACCGGGCAGCGCGGCGGGAGCCGGGAAGGGGATTTTATCATGCTGCAGGGCGATATGAAAGGCAAACTGATCAAGGTCGAGATCGGCGAAATCGATTATGTCGAGGGGATGGGCAATTATGCGGCTATTTATTGCAAGGGTAAAAAGATCCTGTCCATCGTGAACCTGAAGACCCTCGAAGAAAAGCTGCCGAGAAATCAGTTTGTCCGTGTCCATAAGTCTTTCATCGTCGCCATTTCCCAGATCGCCCTCATTGAAGGCAACCTGCTGATCCTGAAGGGCAGCTATAAGACCGAGATCACTATCGGGAATGCCTATCGTACCGGATTCCTGGATGCGATGCGCAAAAAGCTGATCAATTAGCATGTAGCAATCGGCCATTCGTCACCCGCAACCGCCTTTTGGTACATCAAAATTTACCCAGTGAGCACTATTCCGGAAATTGACCAAAAAAAGATGAAGGAGACAATCGTCCGGGAAAAGCTGACCAGCATCAACAATATCCTGGCGCAGAGTTCCTGCCGCGAGCATGGTCTGGCCGGCGGATCTCTTGGCTTATCCTACTATTATTTCCATGCCGGCAGGGCGTTGGAGGATGATCGTCTGGCGGATAAAGGGGCGTCTCTGTTACAGGAATTGTTTGAAGATCTGAATACCGGCGGCAATGGGATGAGAGGAAGTTTCTTATGCGACGGAGGCGCGGGGCTGGGTTATGTGATGAACTATCTGCAAGGGAATGGGTTTCTGGATTTTGATGTCGACGAAGAACTGGTCGGTCTGGATGAGTTTCTTTTTGAATCGGCACTAGCCCATATCAGCGAGGATAATATGGACTTCCTGTATGGCTCGATGGGGATCTTCTATTACTTTGCGACGCGGCGGCAGACGCCGGCGATCAACAGATATCTTAACGAATTGGCTCAGCCTATTCTTGCCAAGCCTATCCATACCGACTATGGCGTCTGGGTCAGGAATCTCGGGGTGACAAGGGATAAATACAAAGAAGTCAACTTCAGTCTGTCGCACGGGATGACCGGCTATTTGCTGCCCCTGATAGCGGCATGGCCACATCTCCGGGACAAGGAGAAGGTGGAAAAGGTGATCAGGCAAGGCATCAGCTATATCATGAAATATGAATGCCCCGTCGATTTCGGCTATAATGAATACTCCTATTTTCCCTGCTATTTTTCAGAAGATGATGGCGAGATGACGCGGATCAACCGGTTGGCCTGGTGTTATGGCGATCTGAATGAAGTGCTGTTGTTGTACCGGGCGGGGAAGTTGCTGGAGGATGACCGGTATCTGAATATCGCGAACCGTATCGGGCTGCAAACGGTGACCCGCCGGTCTTTTGAGTCTACCCTTAGCCGGGATACCCATTTCTGTCATGGGCATTCCGGGCTGGCGCGGTTTTACAAATCGTTGTTTATCGAGACGGGGATACCTGCCTATAAGGCCGCTGCCGACTATTGGCTGGATGCCGCGTTATTGCTGATTGACAATGAGATCATTGAAGACCATTATTCCGCCAACAATGTCAGCCTGCTCGAAGGCTGGGCCGGGGTCGGGCTGGTGCTCGCGGATCATTTGCTCGGCTGGGATTGTTCCTGGGCGAGGATACTTCTTTTATGATTTTTCTAATGCCGTAAAGCGATCGAACATGCGACCTTTTTCTCTGCTCCTGCTGCTGCTTTTGGGTCTTGCGGGTACCGCTCAGCATACCGTGTTATGGAAGATCACCCGGCCCGGCCATCCGCAGGTCTCCTGGATGGTAGGGACGTTACATACGCTGGGGGAGTCGTTCATCGATTCGTTTTCGATCATTAGGGAGAAATTGCTGGCGTCAGAGCTGTTTATATCGGAGGCGCCCACCGACAGAAAGGCCATCCTGGACGCCATCAATGCGAGACCCGCCACTGATACATTGAAATCCATGGTATCGGCGCAGCAGCTCGATCAGATCAAAGAGATCTATCATAAAAGCTCCGTCGATATTTTTAAGCTGACGCCTTCCGAACTGCTGCAGCAGCTGATCGTCTTTTATTTTGAATATGGCTGTTATCCGCCCTCCCTCAACGATAAGTATACGATTGATGAATATTTGCAGCAGCTGGCGCGCGACAACCAGAAGCCGGCTTATTTTTTCGAGACCGATTCCATGCAGAATCAGCTGCTGGCGAACAAGAACGCTCATTGGGACTGGAAGTACTTCCACAAACGGGTCGGGGCCGTCCTTAGCCTGTACAAAATGAAGCGGCCTATGGCCTCCGTTTGCAAGCTCGTTTGGGATTATGTGGACTTCAAGGTCGGCTATGATTTCGACAAAGCTTGTACCGATAAGGATATCGTGGAGAACCGGAATGCGGCGTGGATGACGAAGTTGCCGGGGGAGCTGGATGGGCATAACTGCTTTATTGATGTGGGCATGCAACATCTTTGCAATCGCTGCGGGTTGATCGTTCAGTTGCGTGAGCTGGGGTATACCGTTGAGCCGGTGGAGATGAGATAACTATTCGCGGAAAATCCGGTAATTTCCCTGCTGAAATCACGACCGCCATGGCCAAGGAAAAGATCCCGTTATACCGCCTGTCCCACCTGGCTGCCCCGGCGCCGGGTCCTTCGGCCGCCGGAGGCATGTCGCGGGCGATGGGGGCGCCCGACGCGGGAGAGTTCATGATCGAATCGTTCGGTCCTTACCTGGAGCGGCAGTCGCCGCATTTGCACCATGCGCACAGGCATATTTTCTATCACCTGGTATGCTTTAGTGCCGGGGCAGGGAGTCATTCGATCGACTTCCTGCGGTTTCCGGTGGAGGCGGGGCAGATCTACTTTATGCCGCCGGGGCAGGTGCACAGCTGGAGCTTCGAGGGGCGGCCCGAGGGGTGGGTGATCAATTTTTCCGTCGATTTTTTGCGGGCGTTTTTGCTGGATCCCGGGTATGTGGACAGGTTTACGTTTTTCAGCGGACGGGCAGAGGACAGTGTCGTCCGGCTGGCGGGGGCTTTTCGCGGGCAGGTGTTTGGGCTGCTGGAGCAGCTGTTGCGGCAGTTTAACGAGGGAGAGGACGCGGGAGCGTCCGATGCTAGAAGCGGCAGCTCCGTGCAAGGGATGGACAGGAGTTCCGATGCGGATTTGATGCGGGTGCGGCTGCTGGAATTGTTGATGGTGGTGCAGGGGGCGGCGCCGGGGGACGGGGCGGGGAATGCGGCGGCTGCGGGGGATGCGAGGGTTTCGGGGCATGTGCTGGCGCCATTCAGGCGGTTGATCGAGCAGCATTACAAGACGCTGCG
The DNA here is from genome assembly GCA_003167015.1 of Chitinophagaceae bacterium. Taxonomy (GTDB): domain Bacteria; phylum Bacteroidota; class Bacteroidia; order Chitinophagales; family Chitinophagaceae; genus Puia. The sequence continues at coordinate 16,887 of PMUF01000094.1, forward strand.
GCTGCCGGGGGAATATGCGCGGTTGCTGCACATCACCCCCAATCACCTGAATGCGCTGTGTCAGGAGCTCTTAGGCCGGTCCGCCGGGGCGGTGATCCGGGACCGCGTGCTATTGGAGGCCAAGCGGCTGCTGACGAATGCGGACATGACGGCGGCGGAGATCGCCTACGAGCTGAACTTCCAGGACAATTCCTACTTTTCGCGGTTTTTCAAGAAATATGCGGGGGTGACGCCGGAGGGGTTCCGGCGCGAGCACATACTGGGGCCACTCCGCGGATGAGCGGCGGCGCGGGGCCGGAGCGAACGGGGGCGTGCGGGCGACATTTTCATAGATCATATCGACGTTTGGTCGATTGGGGGTTGGACGGTACCGCCGTTGCGGCGAATTTTACCGAAAACATATTTATCATGAAAGCTTATATCTTTTCCCTGCTGATAGCGCTGGCCGCGTTGTCCTTTGTCCGCCCTTCTCATCCGACCGCCTTTCACAACTATGCGTCCTTCAAAGGCTCCAAACAGGGCCAGCTTAAGGGTGAGTCAAAAGGAAAGGGAGGCCGGGAAGACAAGGGCTGGTTCGAACTCGCCAGCTTCGAAATGGGGAGTGAAACGCCGGTGGATGCCAATAAAGGGGGGGCCAAGGGGGCTCGGACCCATAATCCCATCGTCATTACAAAGGAAGCCGACGGCGCCTCGCCCCAGCTGTTGCAGGCCCATTACACCAATGAAGTTTTCGACAACATCGTCATCCAAACCCTCGATGATCAGAATAAGGTCTCCAAAACTATCACCCTCACGAATGCTGTTATTTCCGACCTCAGGAAGAGTGGTACGATGGAGACGATCTCGTTTACTTACGAGAAGATTGAGTCGCAACAGTAACTGGGGCGCAGCGCGGGGCGGGGGATGGGGCGAACCAGCGCGCCGTAAAAGGACAAGTATTATCTTGCATTCCATGCGGAAAATCCTACATCTTGTCCTGCTATCGCTGTCATTGGCGCCCCTAAGCTGCATCGACAGGGGCCTCTTTGCCCAATCAATGTTGCCCCTCATCCGGGCGACTTCCCGGCAGGTTTCTATCAACGACGGTGGTTACCTGGATAAAAATTCCTGGAACCTTTCCCCGACGGCAAGGCCCGACGTTTACACGGCGGACCGGACGCGACATGCCAAATGGGTCACCTTCTATACCGATATCGATTCGATCAGGGTAAAACTGCAACCAGGCGCGACATTCGACTTCATCATCCTGCTGAATGGCAAAGACTCCTGCTATACACGAATCGCATCCGCCATCCCCGCCCGACAGCGGCAGGCCCCGGGACCGGCCACCCATGATACGATACCGTTCACGCTAACGGACAACAATGCCATCTGCGTCAAATCCATCGTTAACGACAGCATCGTGCTGGACCTTCACTTCGACGCCAGTTCCTTCGACTTCGTGCTGACGACCCCTAACTATAAAAAATTCAAGCCCATCACCAAAGTCCAACTGGGCCCACTTAGCTGGGCAAACCCGCATGTCCTCTCGTCGCCCAACACCGCCCGCGGGATGGACGGCCGATTCGGCTGGAATCTCTTCGAGGGGAAATGCGTCGAGCTCGATTATGACCACAACCTCCTCATCATCCATTCCAAGCGACCCAGGAACCTGAAAGGTTATAGGCGCTCGACACTCGACTTCCTCCGCTCTTACCCCTGCGCAAAAGCCACCATCATCGTCAGCAAGACTGCCTATACCGGCGACTTCATCTTCGACACCGGCTCCGCCGGGCCCTCTTCCTTGAT
>PMUF01000331.1 GCA_003167015.1 Chitinophagaceae bacterium
GTTTTGAGATGAGGTAGAAGGTTTGTCCGCACCGGTGGGTGCCGGTTTGACCAAGGTTAGTGGCGGGCTGCCGGAGGATGCTTCCTTTTGAGCGCGGTGATTCCTGGTGAAGTAATAGGTAGCGCCGACTAGCAGCAGTACGACCGGTGCGTAATAAAAAGGGAGACGGTAAAATCCCCGTGCAGCATGGGGAGTGACATGACCCAAATGCCGGTCCAGCCGGACTTCGAGCTTGTCCCATGACCTTGGGCCTACGATATCCCCCGGATCATGTTCCGAGGCGGCTTCCCGGCTCAGGCGATCCAGTTCTTTATCGGATAGGTTCAACATACGCTTTCTGGTCGGTTTTTTTTGTTAGGATTTTTCTTAGGTTTTCGCGTGCTTTCGACAGGTTTGATTTGGAAGAACCGACCGAGATACCAAGGTGTTTAGCGATTTCTTCATGGGTCAGCCCTTCTATGACAAATAAGTTAAAGACGGTGCGATAGGCCGGCGACAAGTGGCGGATGGCCTCGATGATCTCTTTATAGGACAGGATATCGATACCGGTCTCCTGTTTGTCAGCAATGTTCTCCGCATCCTCTGACAGCATTTGCCCATTGATATAGGACGCATTCTTTCGGTAATGATCGATGCAGGTATTGACAAGGATCCGTTTGAACCATCCCTTCAGGGATGCCAGCACATCCGAATGACGGGACTCCTCGAATTGATGAATGCTTTTAAACAGTTTAATAAATCCTTCGTTCATAATCTCTTCCACCTGTTCGAGGTTATTTTGATAACGATAACATATTTTGATAGCGTACTCCTTGAGCATGTTGTACAACTCTTTTTGGCTTGACCGGTCATTCGAACGGCAGCCGTCTATCAAGGCGTGTATTTGCGTGTTTCCTGAAATCAAAACGAATGAACAGTAATTGGTGGTAGATGATAATATTACAACGCGCAAACTACTTTTCCCAAGCTGGATTATACGCAAACGAAATGTTAATGGTTGCTTATTTCGCCCTCAACTTCGCCGAGTTGGCCACATTTTATTTATGGAGAATTTTATCTATCTGATAATCAGATTGTTAGTGAAGGGCTGATTTTTTCGTTTTGTCTATCGTATCGAGCAAACCGCCGGTGAAGGAATCCTCGGTGAGTTGCCAGAACATGACGCCGCCGAGGCCTTTGCGAAGGGCGTAGAGCGTTTTCTCCCGGATAGATGCGGTATCGTCGAAGGAGGCGAAGAGCTGTTGTTTTGCGCTGTACATATAGGGCGCGTGCGCTATGGGGTCCCAATGGTAGACAAAGCCGCTATCGGGTGAAAAATAGGTAGCAAAATCCTTGTATCCGACCCCTCTGAAAAAATGGCAGGGGCGGTACAAGCCATTGTTGACGCTGTCTGCATCCCGGAAGATCCGGGCATAGAAGGCCATACCGATGGCAATTTTGCTGACGGGAACGCCGATGGAATCGAGCCAGCGAACGGCATGATCGACGGATTCCACATCCTGGGGAGTGGAGTACAACGGGGTGTGATGACCGGTGACGGTCGCATAACCGTTGACGAGGTCGTAGGTCATGAGGTTAATATAGTTGACCAGGGGCGCCACGTTCTTCCAATCAATAGAAGTTTTCAGATAATCGGTATAGCCGCCTGCAGCGAAGCTGATCTCTTTTGTCTTCCCCAGTTCGGCTCGTAGCAGCCTGACGAGGGCGGTGAAATGATCTTTATCGTCCGGCGAGAAGGCGTAACCGGGGACGTTCTCGAGTGCCGGATATTCCCAGTCGAGGTCGATGCCGTCGGTATGGAAATAATCGGTGAGATTTTTGACGGAGCGGGCAAATTGGCTGCGGCCGCTATCGGTGGCGAATACATCGGTGCAGGTCTTGCAGCCGCCCCAACCGCCTAACGAAAGGATGACCTTGAGTTGGGGATTCTTTTGTTTTTGGGCCACCAGGCTTCGGATAGTAGCGGTATCTCTTGCATTGTCTACGTTGAGCAGGTTGCCTTTGAGGTGGCAGAAGCTGTAGATGATATGGGTCAGCTGGCCTATCGCGAAGCTGTCGATGTCCGATCCTCTTCCGGCATAATAGCCGATGACGGCCAATTTTTTCTTACTGCCGGTGTGGGTTTGGGCAGGGGCGCATTGGGTCAGAAGGGCGAAAGCGATGGGAAAAAGGATCCGGGGCTTCATAATAGCTATTTAAGCAGAAAAGTACTTAAAATGGGTTATTTGTAATGAAGTCGGGGGGATTTAATTCCATTGACGGTGATGCGGGCCGGTCGAACGGCAGCGGCAAGTGAATTTTATACAGAGTGGCCACTTGGGGGGATGTATCCCAGCGATAGCAGGTCCTGATCGGTTTTGGTGCTATGCGTCATACCTTCCACCAATATATACAGCCGATCGGATATGGAGGTGACTTCGTTGTACAGATGATCAGTTATCAGCCATCCCTTCTTAGGCTTTTCTTCCAGCAACATTTCCTTTACCTTTTCAATCTGCAGGGGCATCAGGTGGGTGAAAGGTTCGTCCAGCAAGGCGAAGTGCGAAGGTGACCGGATGACGATATAGAGATTGATCAATCGGAGGTGTCCTGCGGACAGGTCCCGTTCCTTCCCAGTAAACCAATGATGGAGCCGGTTTCGCATTGGATAGAAACGTCTGACAGGATGTGGCGGCGTCCGAATTTCAGTTGAATATTGTCGGCCAGCATTGTGTGTTTGCTATTCATACGAAATATTGACGAACCAGTAATAAAAGCAACAGGTAGAGGAAGAAATCGAAAAGAAGCGTGCTGGTCCATAAGAAGATCCTGGACAATCCCAGATTCTGATAATAGATGAATTCCCTGCTTTTATAAGATCGGATGAAGAAAAAGACCAATGTTATCGAACCCAGCTTTATCCAGAACAGGGTGAAAAAGATGCTGCGTCCGTACTCCCTGAAAAGGACCCCGCAGATAAGCGTGATGAGGAACTCCAGGATAAAAAATCCGCTATAAAAGGTGAGCAGCAGCCGTATGGTCCTGGAAAATTTCAACAGCACTAAGATATTTATTATCCTGGCATAGAGGCAAGCAGGTCGCGCGATTTAATTAAACTTTATATTTATTGACACAAACAACGATATATGCCTGAAAACACATTTGACCGCTCGCTGCCGCACAAAGCCTGGGGGCGGCGGGATTTTTTGACCACGCTGGCTGCGCTGTCCGCGCCTGCCTTTATTCCGGGTTCGGTAGTTGCCGCTGCGGCTCCGGCTGGCCATGCGGATATGACCATTCGCGAGGTGATCGACGCGTTGCTGGCGGATATTCCCGGTGCGCCGTTTCCGAATACGGTCGATACCATTAAGGCAGGAGATCCCGGGCAGCCTGTCAAGGGCATCGTCACTACGATGTTTGCGACGGAAGCGGTGATTGCAAAGACTATTCAACTGGGGGCCAATTTTATCATTGCGCATGAACCGACGTATTACAATCACCTGGATGAGACGGCATGGCTGGGAAACGACCCGGTTTTCAAGGCGAAGCAACAAGTGCTTGCAGCGCATGGAATATGTGTATGGCGTTTTCATGATGGGATCCACGCGCACAAGCCCGATGGCATCCGGATGGGGGTGCTGCAGGCGCTCGGCTGGGACCCCTATTACCTTGCGGATACGCCGACAGTGATGACGTTGCCTGGAGCGCCATTGAAGAAGTTGATCGCGCATCTGAAGAAGAGTCTGGGGATAGAGCATTTGAAATATATCGGCGATCCGGAGCAGGTATGTAGCAAGGTGGTGCTTTTGCCCGGGGCGGCAGGCGGCAAAACGCAGATTGGCATGATCGGGCAATATCAACCGGATCTTTTAATCTGCGGCGAATTGAATGAGTGGGAGACGAGCGAGTATGTGCGGGATGCGCGGTACATCGGGGGTAAGATTGCACTGGTGGTGCTGGGGCATTCGGTGAGTGAGGAGCCGGGGATGGAGTGGCTGCTGCCGGTGCTGCGGCAGAAGGCGCCGGGGGTGAAGGTGACGCATGTGATTTCTGGCGATGCTTTTAGCTGGGCCTAAGGCCGCAGCGGAGCGGGGACTACGACTGGTGTCTCGCAGGCTGCCACGCACTGACGGGAGGTCACGGGATTGTGAATGGAGGGACGCGAGTTTGCGCGAGCATGTCTTTTGGAATTTTTT
>PMUF01000358.1 GCA_003167015.1 Chitinophagaceae bacterium
GAAGGGAAATCCTGTACTTCTTTGAACTCCGGCATGCTCCGGAAGGAACCATCGAGGTTGAACAACCTGCCGTGATACCGGCAACGCAGGTGGGCCAGCCGGCAAGGTTCGTTGACGATAAGATTGCCGCGATGCGTGCAGACATTCGACAACAGGCGCGGCGTTCCGCCGTCATCCCTTACCAGGACAAGCGGTTCGTCGAGGAATCCCTCCAGCAGCGTGAAAGGATAGGCATCGCCGGTGGCGGGGATGAGACCGGTATCGCCAATGAATTGCCAGGAAGGGGCAAACAATTTTTCTTTGCTGAGTCCGAAGACGGCCGGATCGGTGTAGAGATCGGTGTGTGGGGTGTGTGCTTGGGCTATATCAGGGTGAATAGTAAACCGGGGCATACTGTAATGTAAGAAAGAGTTCGCAAAATGCGAACTTCCCTTCCGGGATCATGACGGAGATCTTACCTTTGCGTCATGGCAGAAGATCTACAACTGGCGGATGGCAGCAAAACAGATCAGTATCGTTCGCTGCTACCCCAGATCGGAGCGCTCACCGGGGGGGAGCCGGACCGGGTGGCCAACCTGGCCAACGTCGTAGCCGCGCTGAAGCAACAATTCGGCTGGTTATGGGTAGGATTTTATCTGGTGAAGGACGGGGAACTGGTGGTAGGCCCATTCCAGGGACCAGTGGCCTGTACGCGGATCAGTAAGGGCAGGGGCGTATGCGGGACGAGCTGGCAGGAGAGGCGGACCCTGATCGTGCCCGATGTCGAGGCTTTTCCCGGGCACATCGCGTGCAGCAGCCTGTCCCGTTCAGAGATTGTCGTGCCGGTCTTTCACCAGGGCGAGGTAGTGGGTGTGCTGGATGTCGACAGCGTCGAGCTGAATGACTTTGACGAAGAAGACCGGCGCTGGCTGGAAGAATTGGTGGCTGATTGGGGAAATTGGGGCCGGTAGAGCTGAAATATTTTCTATTAAAACCCGTTAAATTCAATATGATGAAAAATTTTGTTAGTGCAGGTCTGAGCATCTTATTTTTTGCAGCAACGGCCTGCGGGTCGGGAGCGTCTTCCGGTAAGGGGGGCGCGAGTTCGGCCGGAAGCGGTACGGCGGATACCACAGCTGCTGCGGCGTCCGATGCGACGGCGTCTACGCTGACAGGCGGCGTCGATACTGCAAGTTTGCCCGGGGGCAAGGTGCCGCCACCTTCGGTGATCCTGGGGCGCAAGGAAGTTCCCATCTTATGCTATCACCAGATCCGTGACTGGAAACCGACGGATTCCAAAGTATCCAAAGATTATATCATGCCGCCGGCCGATCTGAAAGCGGAATTGAAGATGCTGGCTGACAGCGGTTATCACACTATCCTTCCCGATCAGTTGTATGCGTATCTGACGACGGGGGCCGCTCTTCCCGTCAAGCCGATCATGCTGACCTTCGATGACACCGACGAGGACCAATATCAGGTGGCGTGGCCGGAGATGAAGAAATACGGGTTCAGGGGTGTTTTCTTTGTCATGACAGTATCCTTAAACCGGCTGCCGCATTATATGAGCAAGGAGCAGGTCAAGGAATTATTCGATGCCGGCAATGTGATCGGCAGTCACACCTGGGACCATCACAATGTCCGGAAGTACCAGGGCAATGACTGGGCCATCCAGATCGATAAGCCCACCAAACAGCTGGAGGCGATCACGGGCAAGCCTATCCGTTATTTTGCTTATCCTTTCGGTCTGTGGAACCGGGAGGCGCTGCCTCAACTGCGGAAAAGAGGTTTTATTGCCGCTTTCCAGCTGGCCGATAAAATGGATCCGACCGATCCGTTGATGACGGTGCGGCGCATTATCGTGGGTGGGGGATGGAGCTTGAAAACATTTGATGCGGCGATACGCCGGGATTTTCGTTAACGGCCGTTCAGCCAGTCCCTGAACCAATACCCTGAGCTTTTAATGGTGCGGAGCTGCGTCTCGAAATCTACGTGGATCAATCCGAAGCGCGCGTTGTATCCGTGTGACCACTCGAAGTTGTCCATCAGGGTCCATGCAAAATAGCCTTTTATATTGACGCCTTCTTTTTTGGCCCGGAGCATAGCCAGCAGATATTGCTGGTAATAGTCGACTCGTTTGGGGTCGTCTACCGTGCCGTTGACCAGCTCGTCTTTGAAAGCCGCGCCGCTCTCGCTGACGATGATCTCTTTCACTCCGCCATACAGCCAAAATCGTTTGAGTATCCGATAGAAACTATCGGGGTTGATCTCCCAACCCAGGGCAGTCTGCGGTACTTTGCGGGTGGATGCCGTGACCTCCGATGCCTGGACGATGGGGATGAGGGGATTATGGCGCACGACGACGGGAAAATAATTCTGGATGCCGATGAAGTCGAAATTGAACGTCATCCGCTCAGTATACTTCCAACTGCGGTTATGTAGCTCCAGTCTTTCGAGGAATTTGAAATCTTCACGGGGATAGCCCCGGCCCAGTGCCGGCTCGATGAACAGGCGATTCATGAGGATATCCATCCGTTTGGCTGCCTGGATATCTTCCGGCGAGTCTGTATGGTNNAAGATGTCTTCCGGCGAGTCGGTATGTGGCAGCACTTCCGAGCAGGAGAAGGTGGTGCCGATATGGGCATTCTTTACCGTTGCGCGGAGGATGCGCCCTCCTTCGGCCTGTGCGAGGGCTGCATGATGAATGGCGGGAAGGAAGTTGGAGAGTCCCATCCTGCCCGGGGCATGCTTGCCCAGCATATAGCCCAGGCTGGTGAAGCCGAAGGGCTCGTTCAGCACGATCCAGTCTTTGACGGTATCGCCGTATTCTTCTGCCAGCAGGCTGGCATATCGCGTGAACCATTTCAATAGGAGGTGGCTGGTCCAGCCGCCTTCCTTTTCCAGCATCACCGGCAGGTCCCAATGATACATGGTGACATAGGGGATAAGGCCCAGCTTATGGCATTCGTCTATGACCCGGTGATAAAAGGCGATGCCTTCCTTGTTGACGCGGCCCATGCCTTCCGGCAGGATACGGGCCCAGGAAATGGAAAAGCGGAAGACCGAGAAACCCAGGGCCTTGGCCAGCAAAATATCGTCTTTATAGCGGTGATAAAAATCGCATGCGATCGTGGGCCGTCCGCCGCCTTTTATCTTCCCTTGCCGCCGGGAGAAGGCATCCCAGATAGAGAGGCCCTTGCCATAGCTGCTCCAGGCGCCTTCATTTTGTACGGCTGCCATCGCCACTCCCCATAAAAAATCGTCGCCGAATTCCCTTGCTGTGAGCTTATGCAGGTTATTAACCACCCGTTGGAGATTTTAAGTTGTTCAAACTTCGCCCGAATTAAGTCGCAAAATTTGGGTGAAAGTATGTTACGATAATATTAAGATTAGGTTATTTTTTGCCGGATGGCAGGTCAGGACTTGATGCTGCTGTTATAGAATTGGACCAACTGAATATAGTCTTCCGTGGATTTGCCTTTGAGGTGGTGGTCATGGACGAAAGAGTCGACGGCATCCTTTTTATCGTTGAAGAGCTGCAGCAGGTCGGTCCAGGTTTTTACGCGGACGAAGCTGTTATTGATCTGGACAAAGTACCAGTTGGCGTTGATGATCTGCTCTTCAGTGGTTGAGCTGCGATAGGAAAGATCTTCGTGGATCGTCTTTTTGATCTGCAGGCACAGGCTGACCTTATCATTGACGAGCACCTGGAACCAGGTCTTTGCCAGGGATTTATCGGCTGCCGGCAAACGGTCCCCCATGATAAAGGTATATTGGGCGCCGGTTGTCGTGTCTGTGAGACGCATCAGCCGGACGGGTGTAGTAGCTACTATTTCATTGCCTGAGGCGTCGAGAAAATGGACCTGGTTATCCATCAGGTTTAACCGCACGGCGTTATCTGCATAACTATTGCCGTCGGCGTCGAATAGCCGGGCTTTCATCCATTGGTCCATGAAAAAAGGAGAGCCTTCGGTAACCCTGACGTATTTTACGTTTTGGTAAACCATGCCGGTGATGGTGCTCCTTACATCATGATCCATAGATAAGGCGAAATCGTTTTTGCTGACATCGACGATCTGCTGGCCTTTGCCGGATAGACCGGTAAGCAAACAGGACAAGGCAATACCTGTAGCTGTCAATAGGTATCTCATCCCTTAAAGATAAGCGATTTTTCCGGATCGGTCCACTGGACGGAGGGGTCCTTTTTGAACCAGGTCAGCTGCCGTTTGGCATAGCGGCGGGTATTGGTTTTGATATTGGCTACAGCCTCGTCGAGCGAGCAGGCGCCGTCGAGATAGTCGAAGAGTTCCTTATAGCCGACCGTCTGAAGGGCTTTGTGAGTCCGGTAGGGAAGCAG
>PMUF01000211.1 GCA_003167015.1 Chitinophagaceae bacterium
GGTAAAATTAATATGAAAAAAAGAACCATTCTGTGGATAGGGATCCCTTTGCTCCTGCTATTAGGTGCTGCATGGGCCTATCACCTTTACGTTAAGCCCCACCAGAGCGCTGCGGGAGAGACTGCAGACTTCACTGTCGATGGGGATTCGCTGTACAGTCAGTACCAGGCCAATGAACATATCGCCGATGCGAAGTTCCTGGGAAAGGTCATTGAAGTACGCGGAAAATTGAGCGACATACAACATAACGGGAATGCAGAAGTGTGGATATTATCGCAGCAAGGAGGCGGTGGCGGGATCAATTGCCAACTCTTCGCAGGTGTCAAGCCTGATCCTGAGCCGAAGACCGGCGATATCGTGACCCTCAAAGGCCGTTGTACAGGTTATCTTATGGATGTCAATCTGGTTGATTGCGTAATGCGTAAGTAATTAATTAAATATATCAATTTATGAAGGGGAAGTTCGTACTAGCAGCTATGGCTGTCGGCGGCATCGTATTTTATCTATCAGGTTGCGCGAAAGAGAGCGCCGACCGGCTGAGCGAAGGGTCGACCTGCGATACGACCGGTGTAAGCTACTCGAAACAGATACTACCTATCCTGGAAGACAATTGCTATACCTGCCACCAGGGTACTGCTGCCTCCAGCGGCATCGATTTAAGCAATTTCGCGACGCTGCAGGCACATGTTGCCAACGGCGACCTGGTCAGCGCAGTGACCCATACGGGCGCTGTCACGCCGATGCCGTATGAGCTGCCGATGCTGGCTTCCTGTGAAGTCAATACTATTGTCGCCTGGGTCCATCAGGGAGCGCTTAATAATTAATCATCCAATAATCGTTACGTCATGAAACTTGTTCTTTCCGCCATTCTTTGTGTGGCCCTTGCCTATCCGATGACCTCCTACAGTCAGCTGTATTCGACAAGATCCGGTTTTGTCGGTTTCTATTCCAAGACAGCGCTCGAAGACATTCAGGGCGAGAATAACCAGGTGTACGCTATCATAGACGCCGGCAAGAAGAACCTTGCCTTCGCAGCGCTGCTGAAAGGATTCATCTTTCCAAAAGAGCTGATGCAGGAGCATTTCAACGAGAACTACGTAGAAAGCGATAAATATCCCAAAGCCAGCTTCACCGGAGCCTATAGCGGCGATGTAGCCCTCGACAAAGACGGCGTCTACAAGGTCGTCGTGACGGGTAACCTTACCCTGCATAATGTCACCCGGCCGGTCCAGACGCCTGCTACGCTGGAAGTAAAGGGCGGCCATCTTATAGGCCACGCGGAATTCAAGGTAAAACCCGAAGATTTCAATATCAGCATTCCATCGGTCGTCAGGGACAAGATCGACAAAGAAATGACGGTGAAAGTGAATATCGACTGCGGCACCAAATAATTATTAAACAAATCTGCTATGACTTACAGAAAGATCCTTTTTATTTTCTTTTGCCTGTTTGCGGCCAGGGGATTGCGGGCCCAGGATAGTGCTCTCCTCAATATGCTGAATGACTCCATGTCAGCGCATAAGGGGAAATCATATGTCACCGGCACCTTCAAGGCGGAATACATCATCAATACCCAGACGGTGGAGTCTCCTGCGAACGGCAACCTGAACTTCGTCATCCAGCACCGTTTCGGGCAGCTGAACAGCGGATCGTATAATTTTTTCGGGTTGGATAACGCCACGCTGCGTCTTGGGCTGGACTACGGCATTACGGACGACCTGGATGTCGGCATCGGTCGCAGCTCCTACCTCAAGACCTTTGACGGCTATCTGAAATACAAGCTGCTGAAACAGACCGAGGGACCGCAGATGCCTTTGTCCGTCAGCGTACTGGGTACCGTAACGGACTACACCGAGGACGAGCCCACGGAGACCTATCTCGATATGAGACTCCGGACGGCCTATTCGGTCCAGCTGCTGCTGGCCCGGAAATTCAGCCGGTGGTTGTCGCTGCAGCTCTCTCCCACCTGGTTGCATTACAATCTCGTCCCCACTGTCGAGGATAAGAACGATGTTTTCGCCCTGGGCCTCGGCGGCAGGGTGAAGATCACCAAACGGATGAGCATCGATGCCGAGTACGATATCGTTCCGACCGGCCAGGTGGTATCCACGTCCGTGCATAATTCGCTTTCCCTTGGCTGGGACATCGAGACCGGCGGCCACGTTTTCCAGCTGGTGTTCAGCAACTCGCAGAGTATGTTACCGACACAATACCTGGCACAGACGACGGGTACCTGGGGTAAAGGAGACATTTATTTCGGGTTCAATATCTCCCGGAATTTTAACCTGAAAAAGAAAAAATAGTTGCTCAGGAAGATACTATCGGTACTGACCCGTGAAGAGAAGAGACGGATGGGGACGTTAATACTACTCGATATCGTTATTAACGTTGCCGATATTGCATTTTTGGCACTCCTGTTGTTCCTGGCCCATTTATTTACAGAGCCATCCGTACGAACGATCGGCCCTTTTATCCTGCCCGTCTGGCTGACCAACGCCAACCCGCTGGCGCCGATCGTCTTTTTTTTCCTGCTGTATGGTATAAAGAACTTTATAGGGTTTCAGATCTACCGGGCGCAATGCAGGTTCCTGTCCCGGATAGCCACACGCATCTCGGAGAAAAAGCTACGGGGCTACCTGGACGGCGGCTATGGGGGCTATGTAAATGTGGATTCTTCCGTGAATGTGCGGGAGATCAGTTATGATCCGACGGAATTCGCTCAACATATCCTGGGCGGGATACAACAGATCATCACACAGGGGACGCTGATCCTTTTTACCATCACGGCCATTGTGTTCTACAATGCGAAATTGTTCCTGTTATTGTTCATGATCCTGCTGCCTCCCGTTTATGCCATCATTTATTTCATCAAGGTCAGGAAGCGATCGGCCAGGGACCAGGTCAGGAATACGGGTGAAAGGTCCCTGCAACACCTGCAGGAGGCGCTGACAGGATACGTGGAAAGCAATATCTACCATAAGAACAGGGTTTTTCTCGACCGGTATATCATCTATCAGAAAAAGTTCAATCAATATATTTCCGACCAGCTGATCGTTCAGGGCATTCCTAACCGCGTGATAGAGACCTTTGCCCTGCTCGGCGTCATGGTCCTCATCCTGGTGAACAGATGGTCGGGGAGTGCGGCGGGTACATCCTTTATCTCGATCGGCGTATTCATGGCCGCTGCCTATAAGATCATCCCCGGTATTGTGAGGATATTGAGTATTGGCGGGCAGATCAACACGTATGCTTTTACCATTAACAGCCTGGCGCAGCCGGATGCGCCGGATACGCGAGGGGATGCGCCGGATGCGCGGGGGGAACCGATGGATGTGCGAAAGGGGCCGGCCGACAGCGTGGACGGGGAGGCTATTCGATTGGTGGAGTTCAGGCAGGTGGGCTTTCATTATGCGGGAACGCGTGTCCTCGACGATCTGAGCTTCCGGGTGCGGGACGGGGATTTTCTGGGCATATCCGGTCTGTCCGGTAAGGGGAAGACTACGATATTAAATCTACTGCTGGGTTTCCTTGCGCCGGCTACGGGCGACATATGTATCAACGGTGCGGCGGTGGATGCTTCGATGCGGCAGCGATACTGGCAGCGGATCTCTTATGTAAAGCAACAGGCCTTTCTTATTCACGATACCCTGCTGCGTAATATCGTGCTGGACGAGAAGGCGCACGACGAGAAGCGGCTGCAGTGGGCTATCCGGTCGGCCGGATTGGGCAGTCTTATTGATTCCTTTCCGGAAGGGTTGGAGAAAGTGATCAACGAGAACGGTAAGAACATCAGCGGGGGGCAGCGGCAACGAATAGCCATTGCGAGGGCCTTGTACAAAGACGCGGACCTCATCCTGCTGGATGAGCCCTTCAATGAACTGGATGAGGGGTCCGAATGCGACCTGCTGCATTGTTTCAGGGACCTCACCCGGAGGGGAAAATCGGTGATCCTGATCACGCACAACATGAAAAGCTTATCTTTTTGCAATAAAACCATTTCATTAGATGCCTCAGGCCGAGACCATGGTGATCCTTACGCCGGCTTTTCCGGCCGATGAAGCGGATAGCAACTGGCTACCTGCCCACCATCAATTTGTGAAAGCGCTCAAAAACCAGTTTCCTGCAATGGAGATCGTGGTGATGGCCTTTTTATACCCTCATCATGCAGGCCGTTACGATTGGAATGGGGTCAGGGTCATTAGCTTTAATGGGATGAACAGAAGGGGCCGGTGGCAGCGCCTGCTGCTTTGGCGGGATATCTGGCGGGCATTGCGGCAAGTGCGCAGGCAGCATCGGGTAATCGGTATTTTTAGTTTCTGGTGTGGAGAATGTGCATTGATAGGTCACTATTTTGGTCTGATATATGGGATCAGGCATCGTTGCTGGATCTCCGGGCAGGATGCACAGAAAGAGAATAAATGGGTAAGGTTGATTCGTCCACGGGGGCAGGAACTGGTGGCCATGTCTAATTTTCTCCGCCATCACTTTCACAAGAACCATGGGATAGAACCGGGGACTGTCATACCTAATGGGATCGATGCGCAGATGTTTGCGTCGGGTAGTCAGCCGCCGGAAAGGGATATCGACATCCTGGCGGCCGGTTCGCTGGTCCCCTTGAAGCAATATGAAATTCTGGTGCGGGTGGTAGACTCCCTTCAACAGTGTTTCCCGGATATTAAAGTGCTGCACTGCGGCGGGGGAGAAGAGAAAGAGCGTCTGCAATCGCTGATCAGCCAACTGGGGCTGGAACAAAACCTTCAATTGCTGGGGGAAATACCGCACAGGGAGGTCTTGCAATTGATGCAAAGGGCGAAGGTTTTTTTACATCCATCCTCTGCGGAAGGGTATAGTACGGTCTGCCTGGAAGCGCTGTATGCAGGAGCCCAGGTGATCAGTTTCTGCGACCCGGCTGACCGGCGGGTTCCGGAATGGCATATTGTGGAAGATGAAGCCGGGATGGTAACCGAGGCGATAAGCCTCCTGGATGCGCTGCCGGAATCGAAACCGGTATTGTTGCACACCATAGACGAAAATGCGCGGGCTGTGATGGAGTTGTTCAGATAAATGAAGCATCGGGATGATAGGTTTGTATTTCCCGCATCAGTCCCGGCAGGTCGCCCTGAATATGTTTGATCTTTCCGTCTATAGCGATAGGGAAAAAGTTGTCCATCGGCCAGGCATTTTTGATTAACTGATCGTGTAAAGATCCGTCGAACAGCCGGATGTTTCCCTGGTGCAGGACCAACAGGATATCCCGCGGCTTCACCCCAAACACTGCATTCCATCCGGTTGCTCCGGGAGGTACGGCGGCAATGACAAGATCGGCGGTCCGGTCTTCACTGATTTCGCCGCATCCATCCAGTCCCCACAAACGTGCGGGTCCGGCGGTTACCATATCCCATAGTGCTGCGTCGTCCACCACTTTCAATTGTCTGGCCAAACGCAGCTGTTGCCATATATCCCAGGAGGCCGTCAACGTGGAGTCCGTGCCAAACACGATTTTCGTCCGGCGCCGAAGCTGTTGAATGTCCGCCGTTTTGCCGTACAGGAAAAAGTTCGAATCGGGGCACCATACCAGGGCCTTAAAGGCGGCGGCCTGTTCTTCGGTCATGGCTATCCCGTGAATGCCGATGAGGGGCCGCCTAAAGACATTCCATCGGATCAGCTGGCTGATCTCCTTTGCACAGGCCGGCGTTGTTCCTTCTCCGATATGGATGACCAGTTGCCGTTGTCTTCGGAAAGGGTGCAGGAGTTTTCTGCGCCATCCTTTTTCTCCTGATATGCTATGGAGAGATTCCGCTGTTTGGGTAATGGAGATCAGGTCTTGTGGGGTGTCAAGGTACGATCCGTGGTGTATGACAGAAGTAACGCCGGCGAGAAGATTTTTATAAATGCCCCAGCGTATCCGCAGTTCACGGGGAATTCGCAGGACATTTGCAATATTCTCTTTGTCGGCCTGATGGATATCGCTGCCCCATTCGGTATAACTCCCATATGTCCGGTTGCCGAGCCGGGGGAAAAGGTCGAAATCGAGATGATCGTGGGAGTTGATGAGTCCGGGGAGGGCAATGGCATTTTCAAAAGAAAGGGAGATTGGGGCTGAGCGGCCCCCGGCGATGTGAAGGTCTTTAGCGGCCTCCTGTTCTACGATATGAAGGTTACGGAGTTGCATCAGCGTGTTTTGGGTTTATAGACCGGAGTAATATACCCTAAATGGGAGATGCAACGGATCAGGAGCTTTTTCCAAATGGGCCGTTCCCTGAACGACCAGCCATTGGAGCCGGAGGTCCCTGTGATTTCGGGCGCCAGCGGAAAGCATTGCACTTTCACCGCCGATGCAGCCAGTGCATCGTGATAGGCGTGTTCGAGGAAATATGTTTTATCATCGCTGACGTTCAGGTAGGCATCGAGGAGGACATTCTTAAAAACGTCTTTTGTCGTATAGTACACGCGGATTTCCACGCAGGGCCTGGCTGCCGGGGGCACGAGCCACCTTGGGCGGATCAGGGAGATGGGCATAAAGTAATTTTGCCGGTGATGGGCACGGCGCAGCAGCTTTTCCGTATTGGTCAGTTTCAGTCTGCCGGTGACTTTCAAAAAACCTTCGACCTCCTTCAGGAGGCGGCTATGGGTCAGGACGAACTCCATGATCTCCCCTTCGCCATACCCTTTCCCGTGCTGTTCCATTGCTGCCTTATCGCCGGTAAAGCTGAGCAGTTCGAGCTGCTTATGGTGTTCTACGGCCAACCGGCGCATCGATTCCGGATAAATATAACCGGAGCTGTCGCAGACGATGATCTTTTGAAAGGGGGTTTCACGGATATAGAATTCCAGAGAATCAAAATATTGCCGCTCTCTTTCGCCGGCATCCAGCAATGCCGTATAGCGGGTATTTACATAGACGCTGGAAGTGATCACCAATGCACATTTATCCCATTGCATACGATTAGTGGGTTATAAGGGAAAAAGCATGATGCAGCACCTTTTCGGGCGTATATCTCGTCATACAGCGATTGTCTCCCCACCGGCACACGGATTCCAGGCAATTTCCGCAGGGAAGATCGGAAGAATCAAGGAAAAAACTATGCCGGCCCAGCGGTCTCGACCAATAGCTGCGGGTACTGCCGAACAACACCAGGGTAGGGATACCTGAAACCCAGGCCATATGCATGAGGCCGGAGTCCTCCGACAACACCAGGGCCGCATGCTGTAAGATCTCAAACGCATCCAGGGGCGAGGTTTGTCCTACGAGATCGAACAACCGGTCGCCCAGGGCCTCTTTCAGCCTGTCCTTTTTTTCCATGATGAAACCGGTGCCCAGGACCAGGAATCGCGTATCCGGCCTTTGCTGCAGCCACAGCCTTGCGAAAGCGATATAATTTTGAATAGGCCAGTTCCTGGTGGCATTCAGGCCTGCGGGATTCAACACCACTAAGGATTCGGACCCGTTCCATCCGGCCTTCTTTAAAATAGCGAGCCCTGCATTTTCGTTCTTCAGCTGAAAAGAGGTGTCCAGTTCGCATTTGCCCAGGCCAGCCGCTTCAATGGTCAGCCTGGTCCTTTCTCCGGCGGCAATGGGCGAGAATTTGTCGAATTCGGACCATGCCCCGGGTCGGATAGCCTTTCTGATGATCCGGCTGTATCTGTTGTTTTGGAGATCCAAGACCACATCATAACGCCGCAGGAGGAGCCGGGGTAGTTTGAGCAACGCCAGGAAAAATATCTTTCTCAGATTCCGGCCTCCGCCGATAGAGTAGACGTTATCGAACAGGGTAATGTTCCTGGGTACCGGGTCAGTCTCTTCTCTCGTCAGGAGATCCAACCGAACCGAAG
>PMUF01000480.1 GCA_003167015.1 Chitinophagaceae bacterium
GACGGCAGCGGCGCGCATGCGGTCTATGATCTTGGCAACCTCGACGCCGGTCAGACTTCCACATTGAATATCCGGCTGACCTATCTGCGCCTGCCCTTGGAGGCGATCTACCAGTTTAATCCGGGGCACACGGTCCGGTTCCTGGCAGGCGGCGGGGTCTATGCAGCCATCGGGGTGCTGGGAAGAGAAAAGGGTACGATGATATCCTGGCAGGGGCCCAGCCCTCTGAATACCACTTCCATCGACAACCGTATAACCTTCACCAATAAAGCTTCGACAGAGGATGCACCCTTTTACCCCTCCGCGGTCAAGCCTCTCGACGCTGGTTATACCGTCATGGCAGGGATCCAGTGGTCGCATTTCCGGGTGAGCCCAGGTTTCAGTCAAGGGTTCGTCAATCTTTTCCCGGGAGATATATTCAAAGGCAAAAACAAAAATTTTTCTCTTTCACTGGTGTACTGGATTCACGCGTAAATATTTAAACTCCTATTCAGCAAGTGGCAATAAGCACGGATCGGGCAGCGCCCAAAGGCCTTTTTTCTTAAAACTTTGTTATGACCGCTCTATCTTCGTACCATCCGCTTCCGCTTCTGTCAACCAATATGTATCTTACCGCCATGAAATTCAACCCTGGCCAGCAAGTCATTGTTTTGGACACCACCCACAAACCGGCAGGGTCAGCTATCGTCCAGTTGTACGAGGCAGAAGCCCATCAATACATCGTCCTCTTTCAATACCCCGGCACCACCGCGCCGGAGGCCATACCGATCCCCGAGCATCGACTTCTTACCGCCCCTGTAATGACTGCCAGCGAGTAATGCCCTCTCCTAACATACCCACTGCTACAGGCACATGAAACCTATTTCTTTACTATTAATTTTTGCTTTCATATCGATCGGCGGATGTAGAGCGCAGCCTGACCACTATATCAATAGTTCATCTTACGTTAGGAACGTCGTCGCCGGTTATCCAGCTATATATATATGGCCCGATGCTGCCGGTCAAAAATATAAATGTAATGCATAACCGAATGTGAATATCTAATCGAAAAAATCATTAGCTGACTAGTTAACTTTGTAGTACTATCTTATTTTATGAACCATCCGAAATACCCGCTTTTTACAGATGATCCTCACCTGTATCTTTTCATCAGCGAAGGACCCCGAGGAAGAATCACAAAAGCCGTCATCTACTCACAGATCGGAGGGAATCTTTTCAATCTTGGTTTCGGGGATTGGAATGAAGAACTTCGGAAATTAGACGATTCCAGCAGGAGCAATAATGGCGACCGGGACAAGGTTCTGGCGACTGTAGCTTTTACCGCGCTCCATTTTACCAATCAATTTCCGAATGCCCGGATAGTTGCCGAAGGCAGCACTCCCGCGAGGACCCGGCTTTACCAAATGGGGATAGCAGATAACCTAATGGAAATCAACGAAAATTTTGAAATATACGGCCTTTTAGATGGGCATACAGAACCCTTTCAACAAGGCAGGAATTATGAAGCGTTCTTGATCAAAAGGAAATAAATTCGTAAATTTGATTCAATATATTTTATATGTCTAAGACATCAACTGGAAAATATTTACCCGGCATTACTGTAGTTCCTACCCTGGATGAGGTGAGTAAATCTCCTTTTATCATTAAAAAGGTCGAAAGGGCGAAGGCACTCATAGCCAAATATGGGTTACCCAAAGACGACAAGCCCGCTAAGAAAGGAAAGTAACCGCGATGCCCCGCATCCGCGGCCTCCCCTCACAAATCCACATATTTTACCCGGATCCAGATATTCCTGTTCCTCCCCTTGTCATCCGTACAGGAGATCTTCACCGGCCCCTCCGTGGGTATAAAAAACTGTTTCGTCCCCGCATCCCCCGCCTTAAAGAACTGATCATTGATATACCAATACACCTTTCCCACATCATTCCCCACCTTACATCGCAGCTGCACCGGTTCCGGGTCCTTCCGATTGATCAGGTACTCACTCCCGTTGGCCGGCGAGATAACCACCGGACCCCCATCGTTGAACAGCTTCTCACAAGCGGGATTGTGAGGCGGGATCGGAACATAAGCGATTTTGTTCGCGTCGAAATAGTCCCTCATTTCCGGGGGTATGACCTTATATACCTTTTTCTTATACCCCGACTCCGTCAAACAAACTCTGCAATACGATACCTTCTCATCCGGCGATACAAATAACTCCTGCATATTGTCACATTTCTTCGCCGGTGAAATCAGTGGGATAAAGTAATCCGTCACCAGGTGGCTGCAATATTCCCCCGGGGGCAGCCCGGTCTCTGTACAAACCATTCGGATATCACAGTCCGCCGGCTGGCTGAACCACGAATGATCATCGTCATAATCGATGGTATTGAAGACCGTGAACAGCAACGGCGTCGCAACATTCGCCCCGCTTAGCTCCGGGATACCTACCCCCGAGAAATTCCCCACCCAGATGCCCACCGTATAGCGCTTGTTGTACCCAATGCTCCAGGCATCTCTGCGCCCGTATGATGTGCCCGTCTTCCAGGCAATCTTCGGCAAATGCTCCGTACTCCCCCAACTCACGGGAAAATCCGGCCGGTTGACCTTCGATAAGACCTCATTGATCATAAAAGCCGCCGCCGGGCTCAACACCCGCTTCCCGGCAGCCGTATCTATTCCCCCGGCTGGCCTCCAGGCATTCCGCAGCGGCGCCCCACCCCCCTCGGGCGCCATAGCCTCCGGCGACGGCGACGCTGTATCGTCCATCGTATATCTCGGCCGCACCCACCTGCCTTCATTCGCAAAAATGGAATACAGCCCCGTCAACTCTTCGAGCGTCGCCCCACACCCACCCAGGATCATCGATAACCCCAGCTTGTTGCGGTCCTTGTCGACCTGCCGGAAATCACACAACGACAGCTTCCGGATCAGTTCATCCGTACCCAACGCTTTCAGACTCCTGACCGCCGGAATGTTCAGCGAATGCCCCAAAGCATACTCCATCGACACATACCCGTTGAACCGCCGGTCATAATTCTCCGGCACATATCCGTCAAAGTTCACCGGCACATCCATAATCATCATTTTAGGTGTCAGCAACCCGGCATCGATACACAACCCATACAATAACGGCTTCAATGTGCTCCCGGGCTGCCGGATCGCCGCCGCCCCATTCACCTGACCTCCATCCGCGGAGTCATGAAAATCAGCACTCCCCACATAGGAGACCACCTGGTGGGTCACGTTGTCGATAACGATCACCGCCGCATTGCGTATATTTTTCAAGGTTAGCGTCCGCGAATAATCTTTCACCAGTTTCTCGACTTTCAGCTGCGTGTTCAACTCGATGGTCGTATGAATGACATCCCCGCCGGTCTTCTTCAGCTTCCATGCCAGCTGCGGGACGAGTTCCGGCACCACTCCCCGCTTCGCCGTCAGCGGCTCCGCCAGCGCATCTTCGATTTCCTTTGGCGTAAAAATCTTCTCTCTCGCCCACCTCCGCAGCCACTTGTTCCGCTCGGCCACGATCAGGTCATTGTGCTTCCCCATCACCAGCGTGGAAGGCCGGTTAGGAATGACCGATAGCGCAGTGATCTCCGCCAGCGATAAATGATCGGGATTTTTTCCAAAATAAAGGATCGATGCCGACTTCACCCCCTGGATATTCCCCCCGTACGGCGCCTTGTTGAGATAGAGCAGCAAGATCTGATCTTTGCTGTATTTCCATTCCAGCTGAAAAGCCCTGAAGACTTCGACCAGCTTGTTCCAATAGGTCCGCCGCTTCGGCTCCAGCTCCCGCGCCACCTGCATCGTGATCGTGCTCGCACCCGACGTCCGCCGCAGGCTCCAAATATTCCGGACCATCGCCCGCCCCATCGCCAGCGGATTGACGCCCGGATGATAATAGAAGTACTTGTCTTCCTTTTCAATGATCGTCTTCCGCAACAGCGGACTAATCTCGGTCAGATCCGTCTTCATCCGCCATTGCTGGTCATGCGTCAGGAAGGCATGGATCACCTCGCCCTTATCATCCGTCACGATCGTCGAATATTCGATCCGGTCGGGTAGGGGGAACAGCTTATTGAGCAGCAAAAACAGCAAAAACATTCCCGCCACGGTAATCCCCACCCGTTTCACCCACTTACCCCGCCCAAACCAAACCCGCTGCCAGCCGGCCTTCCATCGGTTTAACAATTTCTTATTATGCTCCCTCTTGACAATATCTATACTCATGTTGTATATTCATTCTCGAATTTAAATGGGCCATAAGCCCACAAATATGTCCTCCTCACATCCCCCGTAGCTTCTCACACTAAATTCTTGTTTTATTCGTTTGCCTGCAAGAGCAGCAGGCCGAATTATTTGCGACTTTTTGTATATTAACGTTGTTTTATATAGAAACCTCAATCTGACCTCTTTATGCCTAATCGTTCCAACGTTGCTGTCCTGGCGGCAACTCTATTGCTTTCCCTTTTTTATTCCTGTAACCGTACCACCGTCAGCCTCGACTATACCAACGCCAAAGATGAGGTGCCGCCACTCGGTAACCTCACCTTCCGGTTCGACCAACCCCTTGTCTCCGACTCCCTGGTCGATCAATGGGATTCTACTCAATACATCGAATTCGAACCGAAGATAGCCGGCCGCTTCCGGTTGGAACACCCCGATGAACTCGTCTTCTCCCCCGCCCAGGCCCTCGCTCCGGCGACCACCTTCAAGGCTACCCTAAAAGACGCTATCCTCCGGCACAGCAAATTCGGCCGCATTGCGGGCCCGGGAGACATGATCTTTCATACTCCCGACCTGCGCGTGGATAACGTCAACGCCACCTGGGTATTGCAGGATGATAACAGCACTTCCGCCGTTCCCCAGGTCGAACTTCAGTTCAACTATCCGGTCAACCCCAATAACCTGAAAGATAAGCTTAGCATTCTCGTGGGGGACCAGCCCGTCAACTACGCCCTTCAGACCCTCTCCGTATCCGACCATATTTCCCTGCGCCTGGTCAATCTCAAAATGGAAGACAAATCCCTCGATGCGAAGATCGGTATTGAAAAAGGGCTCCTGCCAGAAGGTGGGACCAACGGCCTGGCCGGGAAGCTCGAGCTCTCCGCCTCTATCCCCTCTCCCTATGTACTGACCATCGGCGAGGTCAATACCGACCACGACGGCACAACCGGCTCCATCCGCGTCTCCACCAGCCAGCAGATTATCGCGACCAACCTCGCAGACGCCATCACCCTTAACCCGGCTGTCAAATTCACCGCAGAAGTGACAGAAACAGGCTTCGTCATCCACAGCGACAATTTCGACCAATCCAAAAGCTATACCCTCACAATCGGCAAATCCATCCACGGCCGCATCGGCGGAGTCCTCCACGAAGATTATACTACCAATATTACCTTCGGTGAACTGGAGCCGGCCATTAGCTTCGCCAACGACAAAGGCGTTTACCTCTCCGGGAAAGGAGCAAAGAACATCGAAGTAAAGATCATCAACGTGCCCCGCGTAAAGGTCGTCGTATCCAAAATATATGAGAATAACCTGCTTGCGGCCCAGCAAAGCAACTACCGCCCGCATGAGACCACCGGCGATAGATCCGCCACCGTACCGGATGGCGCACTCGAAGAACCAGAGGAATATGCTGGAGACGACCTGACCATCGGCGACGTCATCTACGAACAGGAGATCGATACCCGCACCCTTCCCCGCAGCAGCACCAGCAGCATTAACCGGATCCTCAACCTCGATATCACCGATAAGCTGCCCGAATTCAAGGGTATCTATCATGTCATGATCCGCTCCATAAAAGACTATTGGGTCCGCGACAGCCGGTTCATCTCCCTGTCCGACATCGGGATGGTCGCAAAAGAGGGAAAGGAAAAGATCCTCGTCTTCACCAATTCCATTAAGACGGCAGCGGCCCTCTCCGGCGTCAGCATCCAGGCCTACGGCGCGAACAACCAGCTGCTGGGCATCGGTACCACCAGCGCTGACGGCGTCGCCGAGATCGCCTATACCCGTAAGGAATTCGCCGGCTTCCGCCCCGCCATGCTAATCGCCCGGTCGGCAGACGATTTCAACTATTTGCCCTTCAATACAACCCGCGTCAACACTTCCCGCTTCGAAGTCGGCGGCAGACGGACTAATCCATCCGGGCTGGATGCCTTCATCTACCCTGAACGGGATATCTACCGCCCGGGTGAAAAAGTTAACTTCTCCGTGATCCTCCGCGACCGGCAGTGGAAGTCCCCCGGCGAACTGCCCCTCGTCCTCAAATTCCTCCTGCCGAACGGTAAAGAGCTCCGGACCTTCCGTAAAACCACCAACGCCCAGGGCTCCCTCGAAGGCAATGCCGATATAGCCGCTTCGGCGATCACCGGCAGCTATTCCCTTGAAGTCTATACCTCCAACAACGTTCTGCTCGCCACTCAGCCCTTCCGCATCGAAGACTTCGTGCCCGACCGCATCAAAGTCACCGCCCAGCTCGACAAGACCAGCCTTGAAGCAGGCGATGCCGCCAAATTGGACATCCATGCCGTCAACTTATTCGGGCCGCCTGCCGCCAACCGCAAATACGAGTGCGAAATCCTGGTCCACCAGCTCAACTTCCGCCCCAAAGACTACGAGGACTATGATTTCAACCTGTCCGACCAGAGCTCACTGTTTGACAAGAACGTCCGGCAGGGAAAGACTGACGACCAGGGTAGCGCTGTGGAACACTACGACGTACCCGATATCTTCAAGAATATCGGTCGCCTGCAGGCTAACTTCTACGCCACCGTCTTTGACGAGACCGGCCGGCCCGTCAGCCGCAGAGCTTCCGTCGATATCTATACCCAACCTGTTTTCTTCGGCGTCGCGGAAGATGGCTATTTATTCTACCCGCTGAACCAGCTCATCAATTTCCCGCTTATCGCTCTCGACCGCAACGAGAAGGTCGTCAATGGCGCCTCGGCCCGCGTACAGGTCATCAAGCACGAATACCACACCGTTTTGACAAAAAACGGCGACTACTTCCGCTACGAGTCCCAGGAAGAGGACAAGCTCATCAGTTCCAGTCAGGTCACCATCAGCGGCGAGGCCACCAAATACTCCTTTACCCCCCGCTCCCCCGGCGACTATGAGATCCGTGTCTCCATCCCCGGAGCCAACAGCTATGTCAGTCGCAGTTTCTACAGCTGGGGCGCCTGGGGCGGCGACAACAATTCCTTCCAGGTCAACAACGAAGGGCATATCGATATCTCGCTCGAAAAGACCAATTACTATACCGGCGAAAATGTCAACGCCTTGTTCAAAACACCCTTTGACGGCCGCATGCTCGTCACGCTCGAGACCGACAAAGTGATTTCTTATCAGTACGTACAGGTGGATAAACGTACCGCCCGCGTTAGTCTCCCGCTGACCGCCGACGATCTCCCCAACGTCTATATCACCGCGACCCTTATCAAGCCGCACGAACTGTCCGAGATCCCGCTCACCGTCGCGCACGGCTTCGAGTCAGTAAAAGTAGAGGAGAAAGAACGTCACATGACCGTCGGGATCGACGCGCAGACCGCCGTCCGCTCCCATACTCACCAGAAAGTGACCGTCAAAGCCGCACCCGGTAGCATGGTCACACTGGCTGCCGTCGACAATGGGGTCCTCCAGGTCTCCGACTTTTCGACCCCCGATCCTTACGCGCACTTCTATGCCAAACGCGCCCTCGAAGTAACGGACTACGATCTATACCCCCTGCTCTTCCCCGAAGTCAAGGCGGCGCTGAGCAGTTCCGGCGGTGACGGCGAAGGCGATATGAAGAAAAGGACCAACCCCATGCCCGCCAAACGGATCAAGATCCTCTCGTATTGGAGCGGCATTGCCCAGGCCAACGGCAGCGGCGAAGCCAGCTTCGAATTCGATATTCCCCAGTTCTCCGGCTCCGTGCGCCTGATGGCCCTGGCTTATAAGAATGAAAGCTTCGGTTCTACCGAACTCAACATGACCGTAGCCGACCCCATCGTCCTCAGCTCTGCACTCCCGCGCTTCATGAGCCCGGGCGATACCGTGACCATGCCCGTGACTATCAGCAATACCACCGCCTCCGGCGCCTCCGCAGACGTGAAGCTCCGGCTTAGCGGCCCCATACATCCCATCGGCGACCAGCAGCAGTCCATAGACATCCATGCCAACAGTGAAGGCCGCGCGGAGTTCCACCTCGCCGCATCCCCGACCATCGGGATCGGAAAAGTAACCGTGGACGTCAATAGTAAGGGCGAACACTTCACCGACGAGACCGAGATCGGGATCAGGCCATCCGCTCCGCTGCAAAAGCTGACGGGCAGCGGCTCTATCGCCGGGGGCGCCTCCCAGCCCGTCAACTGGAGCATTGGCGATTATATCCCTTCCAGCATCGACTACCAACTGGTCCTCAGTAAGTCGCCGGCAGCAGAGATGGGACCCTGGCTCAGCCGGCTGGTCGAATACCCCTATGGCTGTACGGAACAAACCGTATCCGTCGCCTTTCCCCAACTGTATTTTGGTGACCTGGCCGACCTCGTCCGAAGCAACAAAGTAGACGCCACCCAAAAGGCCAACGCCAACGCTAACGTCCAGGAGGCCATCCGTAAGATCAAGATGCGCCAGCTGTATAACGGCGCCGTCACGCTCTGGGACAACGAAGGGACCGAGAATTGGTGGGCGACCATCTATGCAGCCCATTTCCTGATCGAAGCCCAGAAAGCAGGATTCGATGTGGACAAGAGCCTGCTCTCCACCATGCTCGGCTATATCAATAACCGCCTGAAGAATCGGGAGACAGTCACCTACTATTACAACCGCACCTTTAATAAAAAGATCGCTCCGCAAGAAGTGACCTATGGATTATATGTACTTGCGCTCGCCGGTCAACCAAACGTCAGCGTGATGAACTACTATAAGGCTAACCCTTCCATGCTTAGCCTGGATTGTCGTTATATGCTGTCGGCCGCCTATGCCCTCGCCGGCGACCGGCGCAGCTTCCAGCAATTCCTGCCCGCCAGCTTCAGCGGCGAAGAAGCCAACACCCAAACCGGCGGCTGCTTTGCATCCGATATCCGGGATGAATCCCTCGCGCTCGACGTGCTCGTCGACGCCGACCCCAACAATGCCCAGATTCCCGTCATGGCCCGCCATGTCATGGATAAACTCAAACAACGCTATTGGTTCAGTACCCAGGAACTTGCTTTCAGCGTCCTCGGGCTCGGCAAAATAGCCCGCCAGGCCGCCGGCTCCTCCGTCACCGCCGAAGTCGAGGTCGACGGTCATAAAGTTGGCACCATGGACGGCAACCCTCTCAAACTCACTACCAGAGAGATCGCCGGCAACGCCAATTCCGGCAGCGCCCCCAAAGTCACCATCACGACCGGGGGCAGTGGTAAGCTCTACTATTTCTGGGAAACCGAAGGCATCAGTGCCACGGGAGCCTATAAAGAAGAAGACAGCTACCTCAAAGTACGCAAACGGTTCTTCGACCGCTTCGGCCGCCCGCTGACCGGCAATACCTTCAGGCAAAATGACCTGGTCATCGTCCAGATTACCCTCGAACGAACCTTCAGCACCGATGTCGATAATATCGTGATCACCGACATGCTCCCCGCCGGCTTTGAGATCGAAAACCC
>PMUF01000410.1 GCA_003167015.1 Chitinophagaceae bacterium
GGGAAAGAACCGCGGCGGCATAGGGACATTGTACGTCTTTGCAATCCCGTAAAAGACCAGCGGCACGACGACCGCTATGCATATAGCCAACCACGCTTTCTTGCTCACAATGGTAAGTTTACTCTTCCTTCGATCCGTGCTCTTTATCCGTCGGCTCGGACGGCGGAGCTATCTTCACCTTATTCGCATCCCTGTAATGCGCATCATAGCGGTTGCGCAGGGCATTATAGGAACTGCCATCCCAAAGGAAGGCGATGATAAACCACACGAATATCAGGGCCGGCATCGCAATGGTCATGATCATGTTCTTGATCTCATGACGCAGGTGCATGAACTCCGCAATGATATAAAACGCCTTCGCACAGGTGAGGATGAGGTAGATCCCGTTGAGCACATACTTGCTGGGGAACCCGGTCTTCATGTGAATGGTCGCCAGCGTGATCTCTACNNGTCGTATGCGAATTGTCGTGGGATGTAGTATCTACAGTTGACATATATAAATTAATTTATTTTACAGCAAATAAAAACACGTGAAAACGAATACCCATACCAGGTCGACAAAGTGCCAGTACAACCCGGCCTTCTCGATCATCAGGTAATGGCCCCGCCTTTCGAAATCGCCCCGGAGGTTCTTGATCAGCATAATGATATTGATGATCACCCCGGAGAACACGTGGAAACCATGGAAACCGGTGATCGTGAAAAAGAGATTGGTAAAGTTGGTCGACGCCCTGGAACCATCGGCATTGGGGAAGGGGTTTCTGCCCCACCAGGCGCCTTCGCCATGCAGGTGCCACCATTCCCAGGCCTGGCAGCTCAGGAACATCAGCCCGCCGATGATCGTCAGGATCATATAAAAGGTGACCTGCTTCCGGTCGCCGGCATGACCCGCCGCCACAGCCAGCACCATGGTGACGGAGCTCATGATCAGGATGAAGGTCATCAGGCTCACGAATACCAGCGGCAGATTCGTTTCTCCCATGAACGGGAAAGCCCTGAACACATGGTTGGGGTCAGGCCAGCCATTCGTTGCAAACCGGATAGAACCATAAGAGATCAGGAAAGCGCCGAAGGTAAAGGAATCACTCATCAGGAAATACCACATCATCAGCTTGCCATACTCCACGTTGAAGGGGCTCTTCCCGCCACTCCACCATTTCTGTCCTGCTGGTATTGCTTGTGCCATGTTGTTATTTTATTTGATAAATATAATTTTAATCTGATATTATCTGATAGCCATAAAGAAAATCAACAGATAGATCCACAGCAAGTCCACAAAATGCCAGTATGTACTCATCAGCTCGACCGGGACACTGTCATAACTCCTGATCTTCGACAGATATGACTTAGCCGTCATATACAGTAAGGCAACAACCCCGCCCAGCACATGCACCGCATGCAGCCCGACGATGACATACAGGAACTGCCCGCCGCCGGAACCCCTCAGGGTGATGCCCGATTTCCAGATCTCCCGAAACCCCGCCCACTGGCACATCATGAAAAAAACACCCGACACGGCCGTTGCCGTCAGCAGGTTACGGTACCGGATCATCTCCCTCTCCTTAAAGGCCTTCAACGCCATCTGTATCGCCAAGCTGCTCATCAGCATAATCGCTGTCGAATACCAGAAGGCCCTGGGGATCGAAAACGTCGTCCAGCCCGGCTGATCCCTCTTCACTACATAAGCGCTCGTCAACCCGGCAAACATCATGATAATGCTGCCCAGCGCTACCCATAACGTAAATTTATGCGGATGTATTCTCTTGCGTTGTTCGTTCACAGTATCCTTGACTTCCATTGATTTTATCATTTCTCTCTCACTTTATACAGTCTTGTTGGCCAGCAGGCTCAGCAAAACTACCGGCAGATAGATATAGCTGCTGAACATCACCCTCCGCGCTGCTTTGACCGTCATTTCCCGGTAGAGTCTCACACACTGTCCGACCATCAGGAAATTGGCAATCAAGACGATAATCCCGCTGACCATCCCGCTCATCCCCGTCAGATAGGGCAGCACCCCCACCGGCAGCAGCAGGAGGGAGTAAATGATCGCCTGGATGGCGGAATATTTCGTCGGTCCTTCCGTAGACGGCAGCAGCTTGAATCCGGCGGCGGTGTAATCCTTGTGCGCGATCCAGGCAATAGCCCAGAAATGGGGGAATTGCCAGAAGAATTGCAGGGCGAACAGGATCCATCCGCCGGCACTCAGATCGTCGTTGCCGGCCGCCCAGCCGATCAGACAGGGCAGGCTGCCGGGGATCGCTCCCACCAGCACCGATACAGAGCTGACTTTCTTCAGCGGTGTATAGATGAAGGCATAGACGAACAGGCTGAAGGCCGCCAGAGCCGCCGTGAGGAGGTTGAAATGCGAAAGGATCAGCACCCCGCCTACCCCCGCCAGCACGGCAAAGGTCCAGGCTTCCTGCGTACTCATCCGGCCTGAAGCCACCGGCCGGTTAGCCGTCCGCTTCATCATCGCATCGGTATCCTTCTCCACGATCTGGTTGATCGTATTGGCGCTGCCGGTGACCAGCATGCCGCCGATAAAAAACAGCCCGATCGCTACCCAGTCATATTCCTTTACTTTCGGCGCCAGCAAATAACTGATCAGGGCTGAAAACACAACCATGAAGCTGAGGTTGAACTTGATCAGCAGTTTATAGTCCTGCAGTTTGCCGGCAAATTTTAAAGAGCTCGATTGCTTCTCGGTTTCCATCAGTGGGCGCTTTCATTGCTCCCCACCGGTTCGGTTTGCGGAATGAAATCCCGGCCATCCTTGGCGTAGTCATACGGCCAGCGATGTACTTCAGGAATTTCACCAGGCCAGTTGCCATGTCCGGGCCGGATAGGCGCCGTCCATTCCAGCGTCGTCGAACCCCAGGGGTTCCTGCTCATCACCCTTCTTCCCTTGAAAATGGAGTAGATGAAGTTGAAAACGAACAACAGCTGAACGGCAAAGGTTATCATCGCGACAGTGGAAATGAACCGGTTCAGTCCACCGAATTGATTAAAAGAGACCCAGTTGCTGTAATCCAGGTAGCGGCGCGGCATCCCGGCCAGCCCTTCATAGTGCATCGGCCAGAAGATCAGGTAGGCGCCTGCGAAGGTGATCCAGAAATGGATGTAGGACATGGTATTGTTCAGGTACCGGCCATACATCTTGGGGAACCAGTGATAGATGCCCGCAAACATGCCCAGGATACCCGATACGCCCATCACGATGTGGAAGTGGGCGATCACGAACATCGTATCATGCAGCTGGATGTCCAGCGTCGAGTTACCTAAGAAGATACCGGTCAGCCCGCCGGAAATAAAGGTGCTGACAAAACCGATGGCAAAGAGCATCGCCGGCGTAAACCGGATATTGCCGCGCCATAACGTGGTCAGCCAGTTGAAGACCTTGATGGCCGAAGGCACAGCAATCAGCAGGGTCAGCAGCACGAACACCGATCCGAGGAAGGGGTTCAGCCCGGTCACGAACATATGGTGCGCCCATACCACGAAGGCGAGGACAGTGATGGCGAACAGCGACCCGACCATGGCCTTATAGCCAAAGATAGGCTTGCGTGCATTGACGGACATCACTTCCGATACCAGGCCCATGGCCGGGAGAATAATAATATATACCTCAGGATGACCGAGGAACCAGAACAAGTGCTGGTACAGGATGGCGCTGCCGCCTTCATTGGGCAGGGCCTTGCCGGTCTCTGTCAGGAAGATGTCGGACAGGTAGAAGCTGGTGCCGGCATGGCGGTCGAACAGCAGCAGGATAAAGCCGGACAGCAGCACGGGGAAGGACAGTACACCCAGGATCGCTGTAAACAGGATGGCCCAGATCGTCAGCGGCAGCCGCGTCATGCTCATCCCCTTGGTCCGCATATTCAGAATAGTGGAAATATAATTCAGGCCACCCAGCAGCGAAGAGACGACAAACAAGGCCATGGAGATCAGCCAGTAGTCCATCCCTGCCTTCGACCCCTCATTCGCATCGCCGAGCGCGCTCAGCGGCACATAAGAGGTCCAGCCTCCGCTGGCAGGCCCCGTCTCGAGGAATAGCGAAGTGAACATCACAACGCTCGCCATCAGGAAGAACCAATATGACAACATGTTCAGAAAGGGCGAGGCCATATCGCGGGCCCCTATCTGCAGCGGAATGAGGAAGTTGGCGAAAGTACCGCTGAGCCCGCCGGTCAGTACGAAGAACACCAGGATGGTGCCGTGCATGGTCACCAGGGCATAGTAGAACTCGGGCTGGATCTGGCCGTCTTTGGCCCATTTGCTGCCCAGGATATCTTCCAGGAACTTGAAATGAGCCTCCGGATACCCCAGCTGCAGCCTGAACAGGACGGACATCAGGCCACCGATGATCGCCCAGATCATCCCCGTGATCAGGAACTGCTTGGAGATCATTTTATGATCCTGGCTGAATACATAC
>PMUF01000449.1 GCA_003167015.1 Chitinophagaceae bacterium
AGATGCAAGAGCTGTTCCTGGCCAATATGAGTCACGAGATCCGGACACCGATGAATGGCATCCAGGGGATGACCGACCTGTTGCTGGACACAACACTCACGGACCAGCAGAAGGAATTTGCCCGGATCATCAAGCGTTCGGTCAATAACCTGCTGGTTATCATCAATGATATCCTTGATTTCTCCAAGATAAAGGCGGGGAAGCTGGCCATTGAAAAAATTGATTTCAGGCCGAAAGACGTGCTGGATAATGTAAAAGGCATCTTCGACCACCGGGTAAAGAAAAAGGGTATCCAGTTACAGGCGACGATCGATCCGGCGATACCGGATTCCTTGCGGGGAGATCCTTACCGGCTCAACCAGGNNGATACCGGCATCGGCATTCCGGAAGCCAGCCTTCCCTATATCTTCGAACATTTCTCACAAGGCGGGGTAGATATTTCCCGGCGATACGGAGGTACCGGCTTAGGCCTGGCCATCAGCCACCGGCTGGTGCAGTTGCAAGGAGGCAGCATCGTGGTGAAAAGCGTCGAAGGACAAGGGTCCATTTTCAGTTTTCAGTTGACGTATGGTTATACATCTGCAGAGGGGGGCGTTTCTCCGGCAGGCGTAACCGCGATCCTGGCTGACTATAACCAATGCCTGGCGGGCAAGCGTTTCCTGGTGGCAGAAGACAATGAAGTCAAACNNCCCGATCATCGCCATGACGGCGACGGCGCTCATCGGTGAGCAGGTTCGCTGTTTCGAAGTCGGGATGAATGATTATATGACAAAACCTTTTGAATTTACGGATTTATACCGGCGGATCCTTGCGTTATCGCCTCCGGTATTAACGGCGGTTTCCTAAAAGTCTGCGAACAGCAGGAGGAAGGTAGTACCGCCCCCGGCTGCGGCGCTCACCTCGATAGTGCAGTTGATCGCCGCGGCAAAATCCCTGACCAGTGGAAGACCCAGCCCGTTTTTGATCCCGATATCGGCCTCATTGTTGAAAAGCGCGGCCCGTTGCATTGTCGAGATGCCCGGTCCATTGTCGGTGATGGAGAGACAGGCCAGCTGCTGATCGTCACGCCAGGCCTTCCATTCGATGAGCGCATCCGGCCGGCTATTGACGGCCTTGAAGGCATTGGAGGTGAGATTTCGCAGGATCGTTTTCAGGTAATCTTCATCCGTATTGATTTGCAGGTTCTGAGGATTGTTGAACAAAACCCGGACGCGACCGTTGCCGGCGTAGAGCAGCTGCATTTCCATAAATACGCTGTGGACAGACAATGTTTTCACATGCGGCTTGAACGTGACCATTTGCCCCTTGCTCCATAGCAGGATGTCTTCCATGACATGTAATAAGTTCTCCGCCGTATCGGTTATCTTTTGCTGGCCGTGAATCATCCCTTCTTCATCCAGCAGGTCCGGAGCCTCTTTGCGGAGATTGATGAGGCTGATCAGATTGGCCACGGGACTACGGAGATCGTGACTGATAATGCCTAAGAACCTTGCTTTTACCCTGTTGGCATCATCCAGCTGTCCGTTGATGAGCGTTAGCCGCTGATTGGCCACCTTACGAGTGGCGCTTTGGCGATAGACCAGGGCCCCGATGGCGCCAATCAACAGCAGCCCGGCGATCAGTCCATACTTCAACCTTCTCTGGGCTGCGATTTCGAGGGCATGGATCTTGTCTTTCTGATCGGCCAGGGCCTGGATATTCTTTTTCTCCTGTTCCTCTTTCGTCAGCTCTACCTGTTCTTTCTGTGCGGTCAGTTTTTGCAGATCCCTGTCCTTATTGCTCAGCGACAGCTCGTTTTCGTTGATCTTCAACTGCTGGGACGCTTCATAGGATAACAACTGCTGTTCCTTCAATTTGGCTTCGGTGATCTGCTGCTGCAACCGGATCTCAGCCGCTTTCTTATCAAAATCGTACTGAATAAACTTCCGCATGATACTTTTTTCATTGTCGTTATTGACGATCGTATCGTGCAAATGGTTATATGCCCGCAGGGAAGAGATGGCCAGCGCATAGTTTTGCTGCTTCTCGGAGATATCACTAAGCTCTTTGTAGGCCTCTTCCTGTGTTGCCAGGTCTCCCATCGCCGAGGCCAGCAGGATGGCGCTATCCAATGAGGCAATGGCCAGGGCAGAACGGTCCTTCGGGTCGATGTGCTGGTCGGTCAGCGTCTTGTCGGATACGCCATTGATGGCTGCGCCGACATTGATCATGGCGTTGGCTATCGACCTTTTATCTCCCAGAACCCGGCTGATTGCCAGCGCCTGTCGGCCGTATTCATAAGATTTTTCGTCGTCGCCCAGGGCATGCGAGGCATCTGCGAGGTTTGCCAGGGCCCCGACAAGAGACCGCTTGTTGTTCATCTGCAGACTGATCTGCCTTCCTTTTTCAAGGTATTCGACGGCGGCAGTATATTTTTTCTGGTGGATCAGAACCGATCCGATATTGTTGTATAAAGAAGGCGGGACAGGAGTGGGAGGGACGAGGGTCTCTGTGATGGAGATGGCGCTTT
Organism: Chitinophagaceae bacterium; assembly: GCA_003167015.1. Classification (GTDB taxonomy): domain Bacteria; phylum Bacteroidota; class Bacteroidia; order Chitinophagales; family Chitinophagaceae; genus Puia. Next base: position 2,510 of record PMUF01000449.1, read on the forward strand.
TATAATAATCGATGGCCTTGTCATAATCCTCCATATCGTTATAAACGTTGCCGATATTCTGATCCAGTGCCGCTATCCTGGCTTGATCGCCGGTTTGTTCCGCTATCTTCAATGAAGTGAGCATGTATTCCAGCGCCTTGGCGTAATTACCGTTCTGAGAATACATGATGCCCATCAGGCTGTTGGCGGTAATGGAACCGGTCTGACTGTGGAACTGGTTGGCCGCCCGCAGAAATTCTTCCCCGACCGTCAATCCCTGCTGCAGGTTACCGGTGATGAAAAGCAGGCTGGTCTTGACATTGTATCCGCTGAGAATGCCGCTTTTGTAATGTAATTGTTGGGCCATGGGCAATGCGGCGTCTGCAATCTTCATCGCCCTTGCGGGGTCGGAATAGGCCAGCATCTTGGCCAATTGGACCATCAGGTCGACCTTGACACTGTCATTGGCCGTCCGATGATCGATCACCCGGGCCAAAGAATCAGCCTTATTCATTTGCGCGCCGGCCGTCAGACAGGCCAGGGACAGCATCACGATGACGAGACTTCGGGGGTGTTTTTGCATATAGCCAAGATAGGGTTTCGCCGACTAAAATATGTAAAATTTTTTGGATGTTTAAATCCTGCGGGGAATATGTAGTTTTGAAACCAATTATATGCAAACACTTATTCATCCCAAGGCTACTTTTTCTCTCCTTTTTTTGATGTCTCTTTTTGCTTTGAAAGCTGCCGCCCAACCAGCCGATGCACAATATCCGATCATTCCCTATCCGGCTCAACTGACGCCCGCTCCCGGCCATTTCATCATTACACCCGCTACGACTATCGTGCTCCCGGCAGGCCCGTTATTCAGGAACGAGGCCCATGCGTTAAATGAACTTTTTGCTCATAGCTTTGGTCAACCGCTGACCAACGGCACGCCGGGCAGCAAAAAGGCCATCCGGTTGACGTATGACGGCAGCATTGAAGCGGAAGAGGGTTATCGTTTGATCATTACGCCCCTGGGGATGACTGTTGCCGCCCGTACGGCGGCAGGGATGTTCATGGCGGTGCAAACGATCAGGCAATTATTGCCGGCTCAGGCAGAAGGGTCAGGTCATGGCCGGCTGTCAAAAATCATGTTACCCGCCGTCCATATCGAGGATGCACCTGCCTGGTCATGGCGGGGCATGCACCTGGATGTCTCGCGGCATTTCTTTTCTATCGGCTACCTCAAAAAGTTCATCGATGTAATGGCCCTCTACAAGATGAACCGGCTGCACCTGCATTTGACAGATGACCAGGGCTGGCGTATCGAAATAAAAAAATATCCCCTGCTGACAGAGCAGGGGGCATGGCGCATCTTCGACAAGAACGATTCGGCCTGTATACGGAAATCTCATGATAATCCCGATTTCGCGATCGATCCGCAGCATATCCGGCATAAGGACGGCAAAACGCTTTATGGCGGCTTCTATACCCAGGCGCAGATGAAAGGCCTCGTGGCTTATGCCGCCGCCAGGCACATCGATATCATTCCCGAGATCGATATGCCCGGTCATATGATGGCTGCCATTACTGCCTATCCTTATTTAAGCTGCAATGGGGTGAATGCCTTCGGTGAGCTGTTCTCCAAGCCCATCTGTCCTTGTAATGAGACGACTTTTGAGTTCGCCGAAAATGTGTTCAGCGAGATCATGGCTATTTTCCCTTCTCCCTATATCCATATCGGAGGTGACGAGGTGGATCGCTCGGATTGGGCAAAATCTGCGGCCTGCAAGGCTTTGATGCAGCGCGAGGGTATCAGCGATCTGCCCGCTTTACAAAGCTATTTCATCAACCGGATGGAGAAATTCTTTCGTTCCAGGGGCAGGCGGCTGATCGGCTGGGACGAAATAATCGAAGGTGGTATTAATCCGACCGCCGTCGTCATGTACTGGCGGAGTTGGGTGCCCGATGCGCCGGTAAAAGCTGCCAGGAACGGCAATTCGGTCATTATGGCCCCGGGCGATCCGTTGTATTTCGATAATCCGCCCGATCAGAATTCATTGTCCAGAGTGTACCATTTCAATCCCATTCCCGCCAGGCTGGCAGGACAGGAGAGAAAGGCTATTATCGGCGCGCAGGCGGAGCTCTGGTCAGAGAATATCCCATCCGAACGCCGGGCAGATTATATGTTCATGCCCAGGATGACGGCGCTGGCCGAGTTATTATGGACCAACAAGAGCCAGGATTATCCTTCTTACCTGGAGCGCCTTCAGGGGCAATACAGGCGGCTGGACGAATTACAGGTGCATTACCGGCTGCCGGATCTGCCGGGCATTATCACGGAAAATGTTTTCGTCGATGCAGATACGCTGGCCGTTAAAAAGCCCTTGTCAGACATGCGGATCTTTTATACCACCGATGGCAGTCTGCCCCGGATGTCGGCGAACGAATTAAAGACGCCGCTGATCATCAAACAATCAGCGTCGATCAAGCTGGCTGCATTTACGCCCAACGGCATACGGGGTGATATCTATACGATGAATTTTAAGCGGCAGGATTATGCCGAAGCGATCCGGGCGGACAGTGGCACAGGTGCGGGATTGGTCTGCCAATATTATAAGGCTTTTTTCAAGCAGACGAGCCTGATCAGCGGAGCTAAGAGTGACAGTACATTCCTCTCGGCTGCTATTACCGTGCCTGCAACGGTTACGGCGCGNNCGCCGTCTTTTGCCATCAATTATAAAGGGTATATCGAGATGCCTGCCGACGGTATCTACAGCTTCTTCCTGACCTGTGACGATGGCGGAGTGCTTAAAATTGCCGGCCGGGTAGTAGTCGATAATGATGGCCTGCATTCTGCGATTGAAAAGAATGGCCAGGTTGCATTGAGAAAAGGGCTGCAGCCTTTCGACCTGGATTTCATTGAAGGCGGCGGTGGTTATACGCTGAAATTGCAATATAGCGTCAATGGGTCGGAACCCGCGGACATTCCTTCCGACTGGTTTAAACATTGAAATACCCGCCGTTGATAACCACTTATCCGGACGGCGGGACTTAATAGGAATAAACAAGGCTTATTGAGGCGTCCACACCTCGTCCATATAGCGGTATGTGCCATTGGTATTGGTATACATATAATGGACATTCCAGATGCCGGTAGCCGGATCATAGGTGCTGGTCTTACCTGGTTCGTTGGCGATAGGCGATCCCGTCACATCCTGCAAATAGCCACTGAATTCAAGTGTATTGTCCGAATTCACCCGGACATAGAATACCGTCCCGTTATAAGCTCCCAGGTTGGCGATGGTATTGATGCTGCAGGAATCGTAGGCCATTGTCGTCAATACGCGGGTGTCGGTAATGGTGTCGCTGCCGGCGTAGGACCCGTCGGCATTATAGTTATAGCGGGTTCCATTCGTGGTATAAGATCCTGCATAGATGTTATTCAGCTGATTGATGGTGAACCAGGTAGTCTGCAAGCTGCTGTTGATCGTGCCGGATGAAGCGCTGACCAGCTTGATCGGCAGGATATACTGTGCATTGAAATTCAGCGATGAGGTAAGGATCGACAAGGTCTGCGCATTGGAGCTCGTCTGGCCGGCCCTGATCGTGTCCGTTAAAGAAGATATGGTATAGCTGGACGGCGGCAGCGGCAGATAGGAAGTGCCATTCGCGGTATTGTAGGCCGCAATATCTGCTGTGTCTACGATGAAGCTGACTTCAATATTTTTCGGTGCATATTCCAATCCTCCATATGCAGCTCCGAAAGTTACCTGCTGGGCAGTATCGACCAGTAACAGGCTGAGGCTGCCGTTGGTGCTATAGGCCTGGGGCATGTAGATGGTCCCTTCCTGTGCCAGGTGAATGAGCGCAGGCTTGTTACAGGCCCCGGCGAAGAGACCAAGGCCAACCAGCAGAAACAGAAACTTACTATTTTTGAGCATAAAAAGATTTTAAAGTTACCAGCCAGTGTTTTGAACCATTAAATTGTCAATGAGCACTTCGCTCTCCGGAATGGGGAAGAGATAATCCCTGGGATAAAACACCCTGGTCTCCGTTTGCGTCTTCTGATAAAAGGCAGATCCGTCGGCATACATGTTCATGCCATAGAAGGGACCTGCATCCGTTTGCGGGGCGATCTTCCATCTTCTTGTATCGAAGTAGCGGACGTTCTCGAAAGCCAGCTCCACACGCCGCTCATTCCGGATCGCGATCCGCATCGAGTCCTGCGTCGATGGTACCGGCAGGGCGTTTGTACCTGTACCATATTGCGGGACGCCCGCGCGTTGGCGGATCTGGTTGAGGTAGGTCAGGATATCCGGATTGGAAGGGTCCGATTCGTTCAGCGCCTCGGCATAGTCCAGGTAAATATTGGCCAGGCGTAATAAGAGCGCCCCCCTGTTGTCGTCATTGGCCGCGACGTTCTTCCTGGCGACATAACCGGTGGGCGAGACATCGGAGGTACTCTGAGACCTGCCCGAATTCCCCGAATATTCGAAAGAAGTAACGATCGGCGCATAGCCATTGTCCTGGTATAGCCAGTAGCTGCTGTCATAGGTAACTCCTACATAAAAGCGTGGTTCGCGACCCACCCACTGATTAAAAGTATTATGTCCTGTCAGCCCGAGACCATATTGAGTATTCAGGTATTCGTCACCGACCGACAAATAGACGGAGAAGCCACTCGAGACATACCCGGAAGCCGGGTCAGTGATAGGCCGGCCATTAGCCATGAAATAGGCGTCGACCATCGTTTGAGTCGCTCCGAAGGCGCCTCCGCCTTGTTGGTCGGAAGGGCCGCCGACATGCTTGGGGGTGCGGTCATACCGCATATAGCTGCCGACATTGGATGCGGCAAAGATCCATTCGGAATTCCAGTCGGTCAGCACCACGTCTTTGCAGGACAGATAGGCCTGCATCGTGGGGTCGGCATTGGCTTCTACGAAAAGGGAATAGTAGCCAGGTACGAATTCGTTGATAAAGGCCAGGGCAGCGGCCGCCGCGGTAGTCCACTTACCGGCGTCGTAGGTCTGGCTGATCAGCTGTGTCCCATCCTGGTTTTTCAGGCCGGCATAATCCGTATTCCCATTGTATAACGGGCTTGCATCCAACATCAGCGCCTGTTCTTTGTAGGCTTTCACCACCCCTTTGACGATCCGTCCATATTGATTGCCGGTGGGAGTATACGGCAGGTTGAGATAGGCTGAATCCAGCTGCGTGACGACAAAATTGATACAGGAATCGAAAGAGGTCCGGGGTAACCTCACGGAAGTGGTCGAGGCATCGGCGGAGATCAGGTTGTCGCCCAGCAGCACTACCGGACCATAAGTACGCAACAAATTGAAATAAAATATCGCCCGCAGGCCTCTGGCCTCAGCCTTATACTCCGCCTTCAGCGAGTCAGGCAGCTCCTTTGGATTGGCTCCGTCGATCCGGTTCATAAAATCCGTCGCGTTACGGATCGCCTGGTAATAGCTGTCCCAGTAACCCGATACGTTGCCGTCGGTATTGCTCCACACGCTTAAATTCATTTCGTTGGTATAGACGAAATCCCAGTTATATTTAGCATCGTCTGAAGCTCCTTCCCATACGCCGGCATTCAGATATGGAGGAAACCGCTGAACCATCTCATCGGGCAGGGACGAATAAATATTCGCCAGGTATTGGTCCACATTGGCTTTCGAAGTAAAGATGCTGTCGATCGTCAGTACGTCGTTGGGGACAGTTTGCAGATACTTTTTACAGGAACCCAGCAGCAGCAGGAAAGAGCCGGCCAAGAGAAGATATATCGTTCGTTTCATGATAATCGGTTTATGATGAATTAGAAATTGACCTGGATACCTGTCGTCACATTCCGGGAATTGGGATATAGGGCGCCATTGGATGTATTCAGTTCCGGATCCCATAATTTGAAGGGACTCCAATACCACAGATTGACGCCCTGTACATAGATCCGCGCATTCTTCAAGCCGATGCTTTTCAGCGTTCCCCGTGGTAACGTATAGCCGAAATCCATGGTTTTCAGCCTTAGGAAGTCAACGCTCTTCTCCCACCAGCTGCTGGGAACGTCATTATTGCTGTTCTCTGAGTTGCCATAAGCCAGCCGGGGATAAAAGGCATGGGGGTTGGGCGTTGCAGGCGACCAGCGGCTTTCCGCCTCGGTATACAGGTTACTGCGCTCCGGACCGGTGCTGTTGTTGAAAGGAAAGATACCATCACCGCCCAGCTGGACCTGTGCGCCCTTGGTGCCCTGGAAGAAAGCCCCGAAATTCCATTGCTTCCATTGTACATTGAATCCGAAGCCGTACACCAGGTTGGGGACATCGCCGTTCCCAATCCTCGTCACATCAGTGGCATCGATCTTGCCGTCTCCGTTGAGGTCTTTATACCGGATGTCACCGACCCGCACATTACCCAACGGAATCTGACTGGCCGCATTATCGATCTCCTTCTGGCTGGAGAACAGGCCTTCCGCTTTATAACCGAAGTCCGACAGATAGTTCACGCCCCGTTGGTCCATATAGGGATAAGGCGGGATAGGCTGGTCATTCTGGATCACCTTATCGCGGTTCCAGCTAAACGTCGCATGCGCCGTCCAGATGGTCCGGCCGATACTGATGGGCGTTACGTCCAGGGTACCGTCGAAACCCTTGTTGCTGATCACGCCCAGGTTAGACCAGGGATTGTTGATAAAGCCGGCATAAGCCGCCAGGCTGGCCCTTTGCAAAAAGACACCCGTCCGCAGCTCCGTGAAGTAATCTACTGTCAGTGAAACTTTGGAATTCAGTGTCTTCAGCTCGACACCTACATCCTGCTTGTGGGAGCGCGCCCATTTCACGTCTGTTCCATAATCTGTTATGGCAATGCCGCCATAGCCTGTATTATTGACCCCATTGCCGAACGTATAGCCTGAGGCCTGGTTGGATACCAGCGTCAGAAAGCCAAACCGGCGGACATCGTTATTTTGGGACACTCCGCCCGAACCGACATATCCATTGGAATACCGGACCTTCAGGAATTGCAGGACATCTTTGACCGGCTCGAAAAACTTCTCTTTCGAGATCACCCAGCCCGCGCCAAACGATGGGAAAAAGCCGAACTGGTTTTGCGGCGCGAGGTTTTCGCTGCCATTATAGCCGAAGTTGAACTCCGCGAAGTAGCGGTCACTCCAGCCATAGGTGACCCTGCCCGCCAACCCCTCGCTCCGGTAGGGCAATGCCGCCGTCAGGCTCGTTGGGAATGCCGCGTTATAAGACCGCTGATTATACAACAGCAAGCCGGTAACGTGATTTTTGGTATTCAGGTTACGGTCATAATTAACAGCGGCCTCCAAGTAATTTTGCCGGTTGCCTCCGTTGGCATTGCTAAAGCTGAGGTTATCCGATCCTTCCGAGATCAGATCGAGGTTGAGGGTACCATCGGGATTATAAGGCGTAGTCTTGTCGATGAGATAGGTGCTTCGCTGACGGGTATTAGCGACAGTCTGACTGTCCAGCACATCGAAGGCATACATGGCATAGGCCGACAGTCCTTTCACCAGCGGACTGAGGTCCTGCGTAATCCGCGCATTGGTATATACCTGGCTGCTGAAGACACTTTGATAGCCTGTCTGTGTCAACTCCGAATAGGGATTGGGTTGTGCGCCCGCTGAGCTGACACCGGGCACGATATCACCCGGATACATGACGGGATAGAGTACCGGGCTGGTTTGCATGACATCCGCAAAGATCTGCTGGGGAGCATTGGAGGTGGAGGAGTTTGAGCCGGGGTAAAAAGCTGCCGCCGGAACGCCGGGGTAATTGGTATTTGAAATATAACCCTGGACACCCAGCTCGAACTTGGTGGTCTTCGTCCAGTTCATGTCGATATTAGAAGTGAAGTTATAGCGGCGGTAGCGCGTATCCGCATTGTACTGCTGTAACCCGTCGGTCTTCATCAGGCTGGTCTCATCATAATAGGCCATCGAAACATAGTACGTCGTATTCTCCGTGCCGCCTCTTGCACTGAAGTTGAGCCGCCGGCTATTCGCCAGGCTGTTGAACAAAGTCTTCATCCAGTTCACGTCCGGGTAGAGATAGGGCTGACGGCCTGCTACCGTACTGTCGATAAAGGCCTGGGAATAATCGGGCTGGAACCCTGAAGCTACTTCGGCTTCGTCGCGCAGGGTCATGTATTGGTAGCCATTGGTAAGGTGCGGGGTCTTGGTGAAAGAATTGAGCCCTTCATTATAATTGAACATCAGCACCGGCTTGCCGATCTTTCCTTTCTTCGTTTGTATCAGAATAACGCCATTGGCTCCCGCGACGCCATAGACGGCCGTTGCAGAGGCATCCTTCAGGATGGTAAAGGATGAGATGTCTTCCGGGTCGAACGCATCTATATTTCGCCCTTGTACGCCGTCGACAATGACCAGTGGCCCCGCATCATTCCCGCTGCCGACAAACGTCGAGATCCCGCGAATCCAGAGGTCTGCGCCGTTCGTTCCGGGGAGGCCCGTCCGCTGTACGCCCACCAGTCCCGAAATGCGGCCGGCCAGTGAAGCGCTGAGATTGGCAACCGGCTCCTTCAGGTCTTCTACGTTCACGGTTGACTGCGCGCCCACGAGGCTGATCTTTTTCTGCTGGCCATAACCTACCACCACTACTTCATCCGCACTGCCTTCTACGGCATCCATAGTGATCTCGATGTAAAAACTGTTGGTCGAGCCAATGGTCTGCGCCACATAGCCCACGCGTGAAAAATGCATCTGTTGTTTGGGATTGTCAAGCTTGATCGTGAATTTTCCAAGCGAGTCGGTAGACGTGCCCCGTTGTGTTCCTACTACCTGAATGCTCACTGCATCCAGCGGTTTATTCAGTTTGTCTTTGACAAGACCCGTAATGGTGACGGGCCCTTGCGGTCCTTGCGCTAATGCGGTTGCTCCTCCATAGAGACAAAAGATCAGCAGCCAGGCTAAAAGCCTTTTGAATGCCACAGGCGTGGCATGCATCATTTTTTTTCTCATAAATACAAGTTTGGTTTGGTGTTATCTGTACTTCAGCTCTAATGACGGTGATGCTGCATACTGCTGCCAAAGCTGGTCGACTGTGCTGCCCGTCAGCCGTACCCACAGGCTGGCCTGATAGTGGCCATCCCGCAGCGCCGCATCCAGCTGATCCACAATATGCAGGTCTTTGTTCTTCTCCACCCACAGCAGGAACCTTGCCGTCACGCGGTACGCATCCGTATAGCGCTGACCGGGGCGATAATCAGGCAGGGTCCAGTTGCTTTTCAGATTGTTGACGCCATACACATACCGGACATAATCCGCAATCCCTTCCGTCAGCCATCCCGGACCGTCATGCCGGTAATCCTGGACGATATGCATCACTTCATGGGTCACGACGTCGATATCTTCGGGATGCTCCTTCAGCCATGTGGGGCTATACCGGGCAACGCCATTCCCGGTTTCGGCTACTCCTTTATAGGTAGGATCTATAAAGAAAGTCACCTGCTTCAGTGTATTTTTGTTGAAGCGGGCCGCCTCTTCCGGATAAACTGTAAAAAAGGCATCGATCAATCTCTGACGTGTCCGGGGGTTGAAATCCGGTTCATTATTCACTATCAATAGGGTATAGCCTTCACGGGTGATCGTATCCCGGACTGTCGCCGGGCCGGGAGATTTTTGCCGGCCGCCGGCTATTGCTGTAAAAGACAGGGAAACTGCAAAAGGGATCATCAACAATCCTGTCAACTGCATTCGCATTATAGTTGGTGTTTTGGTTATCTTATGGGATAGTCGACAAAGGGATGGATCGAAATAAAGATATCTATAGTCCAAGCTGAATGTTGTCAATGGACTTCAAACAGAATGTTAACGGAAATTAAAGGGGCGCCGCAAATAGGCCGTATCCCATTAAAAGGCTTAATTTAAGGGCGCCAAAATTGCTAACCTTTTAACTGCTTATGGTGAGGTATTCTACTACTACGCATAAGATCATAGCGACTGTAAGCTTCCTGATCCTGTCATCTGTCCAGTTCTTTTTGCTGTACAATACGTACGAATTGAAAGATGATCATTTTTATCTGGCAGAGCAGGGCATCCTCAACAGAGACTATACGAAAGCGGTGGCCAATGACAAGATCATGCCGGGGGGCCAACGGATCATGGACTGTTACCTGGCCGGCGACATGGCACTGATGGAACAAACCTGGAACCAGGACCACAAGGCTTTCGATATCCTGGTGCAAAAGATCTGTGACAGCGCCTTCCTCGCCTTGCGGAAAGCTAATAATATGGATAGTCTGCTAGTCCGATGGGTGACTGAAAATCACTTGCAGCGGGACCTGGAATATGCGTTGCTGGTTGAGAGAGTGGATATTGCCTTCGAGCCGAATAAGTACATTAATCTTTATGACCGCAGCAAAAGATATCCGCTGATGGATTCGGTTATCCAGACAAAGGATGGCATCCGGATCGGCGGTACACTAAAGGAGATTGCCGCCAGAAACCTGGTCAGCTTTTACGGCGTAGGAAGCCCTGCAGGTCATTCATCCCGTGTTGAATTCAGCTTTCATGTCGATATCCGCAACCGGAAGGCGACCATTTTATGGCTGATGCTGCCTACCTTCCTGCTGTCACTGTTTTCCGTATTGTCGGTCGTACTGCTGTTCTTCATTACGTTCCGCAACTGGATGCGCCAGAAAAAGCTGTCGGAGATGAAGTCCGACTTCATCAATAGTATCACCCATGAATTTCATACGCCATTGTCGGCCATTATTGTAGCCAATAAGACGATGCAAAACGAGAAAGTGATCAGCACGCGGGAAAAACTACAGCCGCTCACCGAAGTGATCCAGCGTCAGGCGGATAGGTTGAAGATCCTGATCGGTCAGGTCCTTGACATCACTACCATGAACAAGATCTCTCTCGCGAAGGAAGAATTTGCCGTTCACAACCAGTTGGAAGAGATCCTCCTCGATTACCGGCTCAAACTGACGGGCACCAATGTGGAGCTCAGTCTCCAGAAGGATGCAGAAAAAGATTCCGTACGTGCGGATCGTTTCTGGTTCACTACGATCATCCTCAATATTCTTGACAATGCGGTAAAATATAACAGCAATGAATGGAAAGAAATAAAAGTGGCCATTTTTGACGACAAGAAATCCTTATATGTCATCATCCGTGACAATGGGATGGGCATGACGGAAGAAATAAAGAAGCATGTGTTTGAAAAATTCTACCGGCATGTACGGTCAGGAAGCGAAACGATAAAGGGCTTAGGGCTGGGGTTGTTCTATGTGAAAAAGGCGATCGAAGCCCATAACTGGGGGATCGCTATTACCAGCGTGGAAGGAGAGGGGAGTACCTTCACCATTACCATTCCTTTTTGAGCATCCTTTTTGAACATACACCTTATCCTCATACCATGGAAGATATGACCAAACCGAAGATCCTGCTGATAGAAGACGAGACGGACCTGGGGAATGTCGTTCGACAGTACCTGGAAATATCCGATTTTGAAGTGGACTGGCTGACCAATGGCCGGCTGGCCTATGACCGTTTGCTGAGGGACCCCGTACACTATCATCTGGCGCTGATCGACGTGGCCATGCCCGAAATGGACGGATTTCAGCTGGCCGACAAGATTGTCCAGTTAGGGATGAAGCTCCCCTTTCTGTTCCTGACAGCCCGCAATGAAAAGTCTGACCGGCTTCGGGGCCTTAAATTGGGGGCAGACGATTATATCTGCAAGCCATTCGATGTCGACGAACTGGTGCTTCGCATCCGGAACATCATTAAACGGAACGCCGGCGTACCGGCCAGCCGCCCCGCGATGACCATCAGAAGGGAAGACGTCGTCTTTGAAAAAGATTGTTTCAAGCTCATGATTGCCGGTAAAAAGGAGATCATACTGACGCCCCGGGAGGCCGAGCTACTGGATTTTCTTTTTCGGCACGAGAACCGGGTCCTCAAACGGGAGGATATCCTGAGCCAGCTTTGGGGCGAGAATGACTACTTCCTGGGAAGAAGTCTCGATGTGTTCATTTCCCGGCTGCGTAAACATTTGAGCAGTTCGACGGCGGTCAGTATAGATAACGTGTATGGAGTAGGCTTTGTGTTTACTGTCAGGAGGGCGCATTCCTGAAAACCATGATTTGGTTACAACAATAGTAGATTTGCCTACACCTGTTGCTTTATTTCGACAGACCTTTGGTTGATCAAAAAGCAAAGAAAATGAAAATTACATTAACAGGTTCATTAGGGCATATCGGCAAGCCGCTGGCCATAGAGTTAGTGCAAAAAGGACATCATGTTACGGTTATCAGCAGCAAAGCCGAAAGACAAAAAGACATTGAAGCCATTGGAGCAACAGCTGCAATCGGCACCATGGAACAAGCTGATTTTCTATCAGCCACTTTTAAAGGTGCGGATGTAGTGTATGTTATGGAAACACATGGCGCCGGCAGTTTCTTTGATCCAAATCTTGACCTCATGGCTGTTATCGGCAGGATTGGCAATAATTACAAACAAGCCATTCAACAATCGGGCGTAAAGCGTGTAGTGCATCTCAGCAGCATTGGCGCCCATACCGATAAAGGCAACGGGATTCTGGCTTTTCATAACAATGTGGAAAACACATTGAAACAATTACCGGACGATGTTTCCATTAAATTTATGCGTCCCGTCGGTTTTTATTATAATATGCTTGGTTTTATACCAACCATAAAAACACAAGGCGCAATCATCGCCAACTATGGCGGGGATGACAAAGAACCGTGGGTTTCTCCTTTGGATATTGCGGCTGTTATTTCCGAAGAAATGGAAAAACCTTTCGAGGGGAGAATCATTCGTTACATAGCAAGCGATGAATTGTCGCCAAATGAAGTGGCAGGAATTTTGGGCGAAGCTATCGGCAAACCAGACCTGAAATGGCTCGCTATTCCTGATGAACAATTGCTAAGCGGCATGATAGCTGCAGGAATGAACCCAAATATCGCCAAAGGTTTGGTGGAAATGAATGCAAGCAGGCGTGGTGGCGTGCTGTATGAAGATTATTACCGGAACAGGCCAACCTTGGGCAAGGCGAAACTAAAAGAATGGGCAAAAGAATTTGCTGCCGTTTATAATCAGTAGCATGCTTCACCGGGCAGGCAAATACAGGAACGCCAAAAAATCAGTAAATTGCTATATGCCAAACAATCAACTACTCAGGATAAAAACGATACTCGAATATCACCGTGTCATGGGGCTCCCCAAACCGGAGCATCCCCTGATCAGCGTGGTCCATCTTGAATCCATCAGGAATTTTCCTGTCACCGCGCCGGCCGGTGTAGTCTTTGATTTTTATTCGATTTCCCTTAAAAGAGATTTTAATGGCCAAATGAAATATGGTCAGCAGAAATACGATTTTGACGATGGTATTATGTTCTTTATATCACCCGGCCAGGTCTTTGGAGTGGAGGTTGCTGAAGGTGAAGAATTAAAACATTCGGGATGGGTGCTGTTTATCCATCCCGATTTTTTATGGAAGACGCCTCTGGCCAAGACAATCCGGCAGTATGAATATTTCGACTACTCGGTCAATGAGGCCTTGTTCCTTTCGGAGAAAGAAGAAACAACGATTACGGGCATTGTACAGAATATCGAGCAGGAATATCGGTCAAACATCGACAAATTCAGTCAGAATGTCATTATTGCGCAATTAGACTTATTGCTCACTTATGCAGAAAGGTTTTATCAGCGCCAATTCATCACCCGGAAAATCAGCAACCATAAAATCCTCAGCCGGCTGGAAGATATTTTGACGGAATATTTCAACAGCGAGGATCTATCCCGGAAAGGTCTGCCTACCGTTCAATACATCGCCGGGAAATTAAATATATCGCCCAATTATTTGAGTGAGTTGCTGAAAGTGCTGACAGGCCGCAGCACCAGGGATCATATCCATGAGAAATTGATGGAAAAAGCAAAAGAAAGGTTGTCCACCACCGATTTGTCCGTCAGTGAAATTGCGTACGAGTTGGGTTTCGAACATCCGCAGTCTTTCAGCAAGCTATTCAAGATGAAAACGAGTCTTTCTCCTTTGGAATTCAGGCAGTCGTTTAATTGAGGACAGTCATTAACAATAAACCAGCATAGATGAAAAGCGTAACAGTGCATGAATCACAAAGCGTCACTGACTACCCGAACAACAACACCATATTTGCCGTTTGGAAGTTCAAGGAGGGTGTGGAAATTAAACCTGTTTTCGAAAGACTTTGCGCTTTGGTTGACAACCTGAATCATTCCTTCATCATCCGAACGCTGGACGGAAGGTCGACCTGCGTAATGGGTATCGGCCATGACGCATGGAGTAAACTGGCTTTGCCCAGTCCCCTTCCCCGGGAATTAAAAAACTTTGAACCCATTGCGGGATCAAAACACACCACCGTCGCTACTCCCGGAGACCTGCTGTTTCACCTGAGAGGGACTGATATGTCCGCCTGTTTTGATATGATCATGGCTATTACGGATGTATTATCACCGGTGGCCGATCGTGTGGAAGAGATTCAGGGTTTCAGGTATTGGGACGGGCGTTCAATCCTTGGATTTGTGGATGGGACAGAAAACCCTGTCGGTGCGGAACGGCAGTTTTATGCAGTAGTAGGTGACGAGGACCCGATGTACAGAGGAGTGAAGAGCAGGAGAAAGTAATCGGGCGGTATAAAATCAGCGATATTGAGATGCCGGATGACATAAAGCCAGCCAATTCTCATAGCGCGCTAGCCGGTATCGAAGACGAAAATGGTGCGGAGTTGAAAATAGTAAGAGACAATATGCCCTTTGGGAACCCGGCTAAAGGCGAAGTGGGCACCTTTTTCATTGCTTACGCCAGTACCTTCAGCACGACGCAAAAAATGTTGCAACGGATGTTTATCGAAGATCCTCCGGGCAATTATGACAGGATACTGGATTTTAGTAAGGCATATACCGGAAGTCTGTTCTTTGCCCCTTCACTGGATATTCTGAAGCAATACTCGGCGGATGCCGGTTAGTTCTATCTTTTGAATGATAAGGGCTGCATTTATGGAAAAGGATCGGTTTGGGCATCTATTACCTGTTACCTGTTAAAATAAATTAAGATGAAACCGATTACCCTTTTTCTTCTGATCAGTTTTGTTTCAATCGTAGCATTTTGCCAAAATACGCTCTCAACCGTAGTAAGACAGAAGGAGATTTTCACCTCTCAATATGAAATGGCCGCTGCCGGTAGTAAGATCCTCTATCTTCCAATGGATTATGGCAAATCAGCATTTTCCGACCAGCAGAAAGATGCGATCAAAAGATTGAAAGATGCCATAATCGTTCGGATAGACCTGGTTTATTCAGACTATCCCGCGACAACAGATTTTTCGCCCTTAACGCAAAGAAGACTGGAGACTTTGCAACAAGCGTTACCGGCTCTCTTTTCCGATAAAACCATTGAATTCAGAAAGATCAGACAAACTGCCGGGACGACCAGAGAACTTGCCTCCGGGTTGCAGCACGGATTTTTTATCTACTTTCGGCCGCTGCCGACGAAAGGTTCCGGGAAAGGAGAAGTAACCAAATTGACTTCCCTGCTGGCTAAAACTCCGGAAAAATCATTGCCCGATTCGGATGCTATTGAGTTGTGCTCGCAATCTACCATAGTGACAGATACAAACAGTATCCGGTTACTTGATCTGCCCGAAAACTGTACGAGAACTATCTCTAAGATTTCCGTCAAGGACGCTATATCGCGTAAACTAATAGAAAAGAAAGAGGAAAAGGATTATAGCGATCGGGGCGACTCAGTTTTTTATATTGAAGATACCCGGGATGGCGGATGTGATTTCGGTGATTATATCATCTATGATTTACCGGATACTACCGTTACGCAGGTATTCAAAAGACATCACTGGGCACATTCTGTCATCGTCGCGGATGTTACGGGCAGTATGTATCCATATACGGCACAGTTGCTAAAATGGTTGCAGCTTAATCTCACGGATAAACAGAAGAACTATTTTATCTTTTTCAATGATGGAGACGATAAAGACGATGATAAAAAAGTTATCGGAAGAACAGGAGGTATTTATTCGGTTGTTGCCGACAATTACGACGACGTAGAAAAAACAATTAAAACGGCAATGACAAACGGCAGCGGTGGTGATGTGCCTGAGAATAATATCGAGGCATTGCTGGCGAGCGACAAGGTTTGTAACAGCTGTGATTCAATAATTATGATCGCTGATAATTGGGCGCCGGTCAAAGATATTTCGCTGCTTTCAAGCTGGCATAAGCCGGTGAAAGTCGTTGTATGCGGAGTTTTTGATAAGATCAATAAAGATTATTTGAAGCTGGCAAGAGATACCAAAGGCTCGATTCATTTAATGGAAGAAGATATCTATACGCTTTCGGAATTAAAGGAGGGGGAGACGATTAGGATTCACGGGATAACCTACAAATTGGTTGATGGCAACTTCGTCGAAACGGGATACAAAAGAACCCTGTAATACAATCTGCCTGGTAGAGAGAGGAGAAATCATAACGGACTGACAAACAATATAATAGATTTCTCCACCCCTTGCGACACCATGCAAAAAAATAATTAGCGCCTGATGTCCGGAAAAAGCTTTTACAATTGTCTGTCTTAAAATAAGAAATTATGAAAATGACTACTCTCTTTGGCAGAATTCTTATGATATGGGCTTTCTTATCCTGCCAGGCTGGATTTTCCCAGCCTGCTTCGGGCCAGGTAGCAGGGCCCCAAAATGGACCAAATGCAAAGGTCGTTAAGGCTTATTATACCGCTTTTGAGAAAAAAGATTGGAATTCGTTGCAGCAAATTCTCGCTGACGGATTTACTTTCACCAGCCCGCTCGATGATCATATCAGTGTAAATGCTTTCAAGGAAAGGTGCTGGCCAAACGCCTATAAGATCAAAAGAATTGATGTGGATAAGGTTATTATAAATGGAGACGATGCCGTTGTCATTACCAATGGCTGGACGACGAGTGGCAAATTATTTCGGAACAGTGATTATTTCAAGTTAAAAGACGGAAAGATTAGTGCGTACGAGTGTTTTTTTGGACCCGGGATAAATTATCCCAATAGTTCAAAATAAGAGGGCAGAGGTTTGGTATTAAGATTGCTTTTTGCGCCCATGGTTTCACTATTTGATTTTGTGATATGACTACAGTTGAAGTTTTGATAGAAAAAACAATAAAATTATATGAATCTGAAACCGGTTGGGGTGATAGCAACGACTGGAG
>PMUF01000287.1 GCA_003167015.1 Chitinophagaceae bacterium
GGCTCGTTCCAAACCTCCCAATACCATCCTTCTACTTCTGCCTTTCCATAGCGCTGTACCGAATGCTTCACCCACTGAAAAACCAGTTCAGCCCATTTTTCATAGCTTTTAGGGGGGTAAGCCCACCCTGAATAGTGCTTAGGTTCGGACCCGGGATTAATGGACATCGCTTCGGGCATAAAGCCAATTTCGACAAGAGGTTTCATCCCGCGTTGAATATAAATATCAAAAATACTGTCAGTAATTTTCCAATCATATACCGGCTTTCCGGTGGCGTCTTCGGTATAGGCGTTGGTTGAGCTCCACTTTAAACCAGGGGTGCCGTTACCGGACGTCAGCAGATTATGGGTCCTTACATTTACCCTTACCGGGCTTAAAGCGGAAAGTTCAGTCAACAACTTTCTTCCATCTTTCATGTAAGTATAATTGGCTTCATCGTAGCCAAAAAACTCCCATATCGGCGGCAGATTTCCCTGGTCTTGCAGCAAATTTACAGTGATGGAAACAGGAGGGGTCTTTATTAGATTTAACAGGAACACATCATTCTCCCGGATGGAGAGTTCCTTTGAAAACGTTCCTTCCGCCTTTACCGTGATATTCTCGGTTGAAACCGGCGAGCCGTTATTCTCTTGCTTAATATGATCGACCTGTTGTCCCGTGAGCTGGTTGGGTCTGTTCAGGGTAAAATAGCTAGTATAAGGATCGTTCGCTTTATAACCAACTTTATAGATCTCCAGCCGGTAGGTGCCTTCGGGTATCCCGGCAATTTCCACCTTTACTTTTCCTTTGGGTTTTGAAGGCAGATCCCGGATATAATACTGCTGGTCGTTTGTCGAATCGGGAAGCGTATTGGTAAAATCCCAATAGAGAACCTGGATATCACCCTGTGCGTTTTTGCATACCCAGGAGGAACTGTCTGCATTCGCCAGCTCTGTGTTGCCGAGTTTATTCAACAACGAAAAGGAGTAGAAGGCTGGTTTTTTAATCCCCTGGTAATTCAATAAACCGAATCCGCCATGGAAAGGAGTAAACCTTGGCCCGGCTTCTTCGAAAATATCGGTAAAGGTCCAATAAGACATGGAATTTACGGCGTTTCCAGCCTGCTTGATTTTTTCAAGGATATAGGCTGCTTCGTGATAGCTGTCATGAATGGGATCGGTAGGTGTATAGGAAGAGCTCCATTCCGTATAGTGCAATTCTAAACCTGGCATGGATGAATTTAAAATCTGTTTGCGTGAATTCAGCATATCGCCGCTGACACTCCACGCATTTTTACTTAGGACGGTGCCCGAAGTGCCGAACTCATCTAAAAAGCCCTGGTTGACACCATAGGCATGGGTGCTGATAAAATCCAGGGGGAGCGCGTTCGTGCTGCAAAAGTCGATCATTTCAGGCACCCAGGCGGCCCCGGCGGTAGCCGGACCGCCGACCCGGTACGCTGTATTGACGCTTTTGATTGCCTTTACACTGGATGCATACAATTTAAAATAATCCTGCTGAGTACCGGCCCAAAAGCCCGATAAGTTGGGTTCGTTCCAAACCTCGAAATACCATGTTTTTACCTCCTCCGGCCCGTAACGTTCGGTAAAATGCAGGGTTAGATTACGGATAAGGGCTTCCCATTTCGCATAGTCTTTGGGTGGGGTAGTGTTCCCTCTCCACCAGAAGATGGCCTGGCTGCCGCTGGCCAGCGCATTGGGCATAAAGCCCAGCTCGACAAAA
The DNA here is from genome assembly GCA_003167015.1 of Chitinophagaceae bacterium. GTDB lineage: Bacteria > Bacteroidota > Bacteroidia > Chitinophagales > Chitinophagaceae > Puia. The sequence continues at coordinate 1,723 of PMUF01000287.1, forward strand.
GGTTTCATGCCGATGCTCAGGATGTAGTCGTATAATACATCGATGTATTGGTAATTGTAGGAGGGATTTCCTTTCCCGTCTTCCTTGTAAACGCCCATATCATCGGTCAATAAACCATGCATGCGGATGTAGGTGAAACCGCATTCTTTTTTAGCGATGGCCAATTGCTGCTGCCAATCCGCTCTTAGCCCTTCGTTGGCCCGGCCGGCGCCGACGCATTCTTTAAAGCTGGTGTTCAATTTCCCCTTTTCTTGCCGGAAGTCGGCTTTTATGACCCTTTCCTGCACACCGGCGTCGGTGTCTATGGGGGTATATTTGAAATTCCTGAACCTGATCTTCCCTTCACCGACGGAGCAGAGGCCGAGCCGTAAACTTACGAACCCGCCCAGGACGTTGTGATTATAGGAAGAAACTTCCACGGAGTTTTCTATTTTATTCCATTTGATCCCGTCTGTGCTGTAATACATATTGACGGTATTGTCCCTGTTTTCCAGTCGCAGGTATACGTGATTTTTAATGATCCCCTTTTCGGTTGGGAATTGCCAGCTCCGCAGAATAGCCAGAATATTTTCTTTATCGGCAACGATGCCCGAATACGCTGTACTGTTGTAAAAGAGTACCAGGCCTCCGGTTGCATTCCCTTCGACAAATAGTTCGACCTGCGCCCTATAGGAATGGTCCGGGGGAACGCAAAGTAACGGAGAACAATCACTGACAGCGTGCCCTTTCGCATTGATCACTAAACTGCTGTCCATCAAATGAAACCTGCTGGTGTCGTATTCCTGGTAGAATTTCCATTGTGCTCCCAGCTCGGTACCGGAGAAGTCGTCGTTCAAGGTGAATCGGGAAGGTGAGGCTATATCGGCAGGTCTTTTAATGGGTTGGTCAGTTTTAATGTCATCCGGGGTTTTGAACCAACCATCCTTTGTCCATTCTACAGGCTGCAACAGGGTTTGGCGCCCCATATTGTAATAGCCGTTTTCATACCCATGGAAAACCATCCACCATTTTCCTTTAGCGTCTTCGAACAGCGTGCCATGCCCCTTCGACCACCATTTTTCGGAAGGTTCTTTTGTCCGGATGATGGGATTGAACGGGGAGTTTTCCCAGGGACCGAATGGGGATTTGGAACGTGCGGACACGACCATATGGCTGGTTGCAGGACCCGCCGTTCCACCCTCGGCAACGTTCAGGTAATAGTAGTCGCCTCTTTTTACCAGTTTGGGGCCTTCCATGCAAAAGCATTCTATAGACCACTGGCGGGGTATGGGCCAGCCGGCGTAGGTATATTTGACCTCACCGGTGATGGAAAGGCCGTCGTCAGCCAGGGGAGCGTAACCTCCGCCGCTAAAATACAAATAGCGTTTACCATCGGCGTCGACGACATGCCCCGGGTCGATGTTCCCCACTTTCAAGTCGATCGGATCGCTCCACGGGCCGCCGATAGCATCGGCGGTGACCACATAGTTTGTATTATTGGCAGGGAAGTAGATGTAATACTTGTTCTTATATTTAACCAGGTCGGGCGCCCAGACGGAGCCGACATATTTATGCAAAGCATGCGTGACCGGCGTCCAATCGATCAGATCTTTGGAATGCCAGATCAATAGCCCCGGGTAATATTCGAAGGATGAATGAACGATATAATAGTCGTTGCCATCACGCAAGATGCTTGGATCAGGGTAATCCCCTGCAAAGATGGGGTTTACATAATAACCATCGCCTTTCGCGGTAGTATTAACGGGGTACTGGGCGTTGGCGAAGAGGCAGGATTGGATAAGTATGGTTATGAAAATGATTTTCATCATGATTTTTATTCTTTTGTTGCATCGCTCAATCCTGTCTGCCAAACTCCTGGTCCCAGTAATCATTGAGGCGGGCTGCCCCCATTTCTTTATAAAGGGTATCCATCATAGCCTGGCAGTGGTCCTGGCTATTGATCCATGCGTTCATTACCTGATCCAGACTGTTATATCCCTCGGCAATGTTCTCGCCTACATAATCGCCTGTATACCCCAATGCCTGTGCTCTTTGGATAGGAGAACTTCCATCCGGGGCAATATGGCCGAAATAGTGATTGTCATACATATCCTGCAGATGAGCTTCAGCTGCTTCTTCCAGCGTATCATTCCACCGCAGATCGGGCGCAGGCGGCATATAGATCGTTCCGCACTGGCAACCCGTTCTTCTTAACTGATTGACAGCGTTGAGCATTACGATATGCAGATCCTGCGTGACGATCCCTCCGGTCTTTGAACAGCCGTATGGCAAGTTAATGCTTGTCAGCAAGACGATGACAATCACTTTTTTCATGGTCATCCGGAATTGGCCGATTGTTGGAATGTGCATCAATCAGTTGGACGTCACCGAATAGCTATTGGTATCGAAATTCAAACCACCGTTGGAAGAAGTGATCTCATAGCCGAATTCGACATTGCCCAAAGTTACGTTGCCCATCCATCCCTCGTTCTCGATCCATTTGAGGATGGCTCTCACATCGACCGTTCCCGAGGTGGTGTTGCTGGTCCTTGCGAAGGTATATACAACATTCGAACCGTTGCTGCCCTGGTAGACATTCCAGGTATGACCGCCCAC
>PMUF01000263.1 GCA_003167015.1 Chitinophagaceae bacterium
ATGATCTACCAGGAGCAGGTGATACAGGTAGCCCATGAATGGGCGGGACTGGACATGGCGGATGCCGATATGCTGAGGCGCGCGACGAGCGCCAAATACCGGGGCAAAGGCTATCTGCCTGCGCTGAAAGTGAAGTTCTTCGACAGTTGCGCCGCCCTCGGCTATCCTGCGACGGTGGTGGCGGATGTCTGGACGCAGATCGAAAGCTTTGCGGACTTCAGCTTTTGCAAGGCGCACTCTGCCAGCTATGCGGTGGAGAGCTATCAAAGCCTATACCTTAAAACTTACTTCCCGATGGAATTTGCCGTAGCGGTGATCAACAATTTCGGCGGTTTCTATAGCCGTGAGCTGTATTTCTACGAGCTGATGAAGTCGGGCGCGCACGTGCACCGGCCGTGTGTCAATCACAGCGACTATTATACGAACCTGTGCCGGGAGGATGCGTATGTGGGGTTTATTCATGTTAAAGGATTAGAGACGTCATTGGTCGATGTTCTGCTGGAAGAACGGCGCCGCGGTGGCCCGTATTTGGGTTTGGCGGACTTTATAGAGCGGACGGCGGTAAGCCCTGTGCAATTGGAATTGCTGATCCGGGTGAGCGCCCTGCGTTTTACGGGCAAGAGTAAAAAGCAATTGTTGTGGGAAGGGGATTTCCTGCAAAAGAAGCAAAAGACGCATAGTGCTGTCTGCCAGCCGCTGTTCAGAGAAGCCCCGTTGAGCTTTAGCCTGCCGGTACTTCCCGGATATCTCCTCGATGACTGTTATGATGACGTCGAACTACTGGGGTTTCCTGTGGACGATCCCTTTGTACTGGTGGATGATGATCCGGCGCGTTATCTGCCAGGCCGTGAGCTGGGGGGGTGTCTGGGCCAGGTGGTGACGGTGCTGGGTTACCATATCACTCATAAACCGGTGCGGACAGTCAAGGGGGAAGTGATGAGCTTTGGTACTTTTTTGGACAGCAATAAGGACTGGATCGACACGGTGCATTTTCCGCCTATCCATGCGAAGCATCCGCCGCGGGCGGGGTTTTATCGCATCACGGGAAAGGTGATCGAGGAGTTCGGGGTGTATACAATTGAGGTGACGCATATTGAAAAGGCAGGGATTAAAGGGCGGAGGGGGGCGGGATATGACAACTGAACAACGACATATCGCGCATTTCGATCTCGATGCTTTTTTTGTAGCGGTGGAATGTCTGAAGAACAGCCGGCTGAAGGGTAAGCCGCTGCTGGTGGGTGGCTCCGGCGACAGGGGTGTGGTGGCCGCCTGCAGCTATGAAGCCCGCAGGTTCGGTATCCATAGTGCGATGCCGATGAAACTGGCGCGGCGCCTCTGTCCCGAAGCTATCGTCATCCGCGGAGATATGGAATCTTATTCGCATTTTTCGAGGCTGGTTACCGATATCATGCAGGACAGCGTTCCGCTGTTCGAAAAAGCGTCGATCGATGAATTCTATGTGGATCTGTCGGGCATGGATAAGTTTTTCGGCTGCAGTCGCTTTGCCGGGGAATTGAAAACCAAGGTACTGAAAGAAAGCGGGCTGATCGTATCCTACGGGCTGGCCAGCAACAAGCTGATCAGCAAGGTGGCTACGGATGAGATCAAGCCGAACGGGCAGCTGGAGATCGCCTTCGGAAAGGAAAAGAGTTTCCTCGCCCCCCTGCCGGTACAGAAGCTGCCGGGCATCGGGAAAGAAACAGCCTATAAGCTGATCCGCCGGGGCGTAGAGACGATTCGAACGTTGAGCGAGATTCCTGTCGAGATGCTGGAGACGATGATGGGTGCGACGGGAGTGGAGCTCTGGCGCAAGGCCAATGGTGTCGATGAATCGCCGGTGATCCCCTACCGGGAGCAAAAGTCGATCAGTACGGAACGGACGTTCGAGACGGATACGATACACATGGGGCGGCTGCATACCGAGCTGGTGCGGATGACCGAAGCGGTAGGTTTCGATTTGCGCAAGCAGGACAAACTGACGGGCTGCGTGACGGTGAAGCTGCGTTATTCCAATTTCGATACGGTCGTCAGGCAGAAGACGATCGACTATACGAATGCGGACCATATCCTGCTGCAGACGGCGCAGGACCTGTTCAAAAAGCTGTATGACCGGCGGATGCTGATCCGGCTGCTGGGAGTACGGCTGACGCGGCTCGTGCCGGGGAATTACCAGATCAAATTATATGAGGATACGCAAGAGACGATCCGGTTGTATCAGTCGATAGATTCGATCAAGCGGCAGTTTGGGGAGAAGCTGGTGATGCGGGCAAGCGGGGTACGGGGNNTGGGAGAGGTACGGGGGCGGCGTACCGCAGGGCGATGAGCATGCAGGCGGCTGGGCCGTGAGAGGGGTGGAAAGAGATAAAATGGGATGCCTATAGTGCGCTTGGGGGAGTAAACAGGTCAACAATGAGGACATATGCGGACAAAATAAGGTGCAACTGAAGTCAAATTAACGGCCACCAAAGGTAAAAGCATGCTTGAAAAATAGTCTAAGCAAATAATTACCGTGTATTTTGATCATGGGCAGAATCAAAGGATACCATCTTATTAAACCAATGCACAAAAGAGGTGAGATAAACGTATTTACTGATTTTTTTAAATATGTGTACAAATCTGTTGTGGCAAAGGATCTGGGAAAGGAAAAGGGACGATTTAATGAATTAATCAAAAACCCTAATGGATTTACTTATATGGAAGTAAAAAAAATGGCAAATAATTTTGAAATGGAAGTTTGCACCACATCTATGGTGATAATAGAAGGACATCCGAATGACCAGCCTAAGGTTTTTACATATAAAGAGGTAAAAGTTATGCATGAAGAAGGAAAGGTCAATTCTCTTGATGATATTTTTAAGTATGTCCATGAATCAGACGTGGCGGAAAGCCTTGGGAAGAAACGTGAAACATTCAATCGTTTGCTGGATCGCGTCGAGCGATTCACGGTAAGAGATATCCGTTCCATGGGTGAACTATTCGGGCTCACGTTTAACGAGATTTTTGCCTTTATCCACAATAAGTATGAGAAGAAATTGAAGAAGCCTTGACCCCGCTCGATCTATTGATAGCCGCCTACTTAGGCGTTTTTGTACATTAGAGTGATATGTAGTCATCGTATCACCTCCACGGTCCCCTTATACATCTGCCGTGTCCCTGTGGCAAAGCGCATGACCACCACATACACATACGTCCCCGATGGAGCAGGGGAACCATTTACCCGGCCGTCCCAGCCGGCGCTTGCATCCCCCGGCGCAGCATCATGCGCCCTGAAGACAGGCTGCCCCCAGCGATTGAAAACGTCAAAAGTTTCTACTATGCTGTTCACCGGGCCGCCAAGGACATAGAAGCGGTCATTCCGTCCGTCGCCATTGGGGGTGAACGCATTCGGAATAGCGAGCGGTGTAAACACGTCGACCAGTACCGTCGCCGTATCGCCGCAACCGCCATTAGCCTCTACCATCAGCGTATAAGTGATTGTCGCCGGCGGATCGGCCACCGGATTGGCGATGGTGCTGTCCGAGAGCCAGCTGCCGGGTGACCAGGCCCAGGTATCGACGGTACCGCTGACCACCGGATCGAGTGTGAGGGTGCCCCCGCGGGGAATTGTAAAGATCTGATCCGGTTGGATCACCGGTGGGATGCTAACGGTCAACGGAATGCTGTTGGATTTCGCCAGCCCGCAGGCATCGTCGCTGGTGATCAGACACGTCACCACGTCATTATTGGAGAAATTATTGCCGGCAAAGGTGCTGCCGGTATCGCCGGTGCTGTCGCCGTTCAGCAGCCATTCGAAGGCAGGATTGGCGGACCCGTTCATGACGGTGGCAGTGAAGGTAATGGCCTGGCCTTTACAGATACTCGTCCTGGGCGTGGCGGCGATTGTCACCGAAGCTGCGCCTTCGGGGTTGATCCCCATCCGGATCATATTGGAGGTGTCTGCCACCGGCCCCAGGCATCCGTCCTGCGCCATCAGGATGCAATACACCTCGTCCCCATCGGCGAACAGGTTGTTGCTGTAGGTCGTGCTGTCGCCGCCCACAGGCACGCCGCTGACCATCCATTGGTAGGAGGCGCCGGGACCGGGGTTGCCGGCCGCGGCAGTGAACGTGACCGGGGTACATACCGGTGTACTGTCGGCAGTGGCGGTGATGCTGATCGACGGTACGGTCGTAGCAGGGCTATTGATGATGATCGTGTCCGTAACTGTGCTGTATCCCTGAATATCCGTCACCACCGCATAGTAGCTGCCGGTGTCCGTCGGCGCATAAGCCGAGTCGATCGCGCTGCTGCGTCGTAATTCAAAGAGTTCGTTGTCGGCCAAATCGGACAAATAGAAATTCCCTTTGATATCCATGGTGAAGCTCGAGAAGTCGCCATTGAACATATTGAGCGGCATGGTAGCGATGGTGACGGGCGTGGTTGAGCCGGGAGCGAGCTTTTGAAGGACTACAGTCTTATTCACCACATCCATCCCGGCCTGGTAGAGCGTATCTTTTCCGTCGAGGTAGAAATCCGAGAACCAGACTCCCGACCCACCAGCGCAGTTGCCGGAAGTCACGGTTGTCGCCTGCGAAGCGCCTGGCGCCAGCTTTTGAATGCCAGACCCAACCATAAAAAAAATCGCTCCGGCGTTATCGACCCAGACCTGGCCAAACCCGCCCTCCGGAGAACATAAGGTGTCTCCATTGTTGGCGCCCGCCACCAGCGCTGCGGTCGTCATTCCGGGAGTCCATTTGAGGACGCGTTGCTCAGACGTATAGATATAGCTATTCCCCTGGCAATCCCTGAACAGGGACAATGACAAACCATAGCGCTCGCCATTGGCATAGCCCGCCGGTAGCACCGTAGAAGTATCATATGTTCCCGCAGCAAATTTGATCACCTGGCCGGTATCTGTGAGGCCTACACCGTAACCGTCGGCGATGAGATAAATATTGCCAGGCTGGTCGACAAACATATCCGCGAATAATATATTGACACTGTCCCAAGGGCTAAAAAAGGTTGTCGCCCCACCGGGGCTGTATATTTCCACATTACCATCAAAGGCATAGACATTTCCTGCGCCATCTGTGCACAACCTGGTGATGTTAGTTATATTGCCATTATTGCTGTTATTACCGAGTGGAAGAATCACAGGGACTGTATCAAGGTGCTGCGTCCCGGTCGCCGTTTTTACCGGCTGGCCGTTTTGGTACCATACAATGCTTTGCAGCGCATGGGTCGACTGGGCGATCAGGGAAGAGCCGACACAATAGTTGTTATTGGTGTGGATAGTGGCCTTGTATCCACACTGGCCCCAAACGGCAGGGGACAGAAAAATGTAACAGTTCAGAAGGACAAGATAAGGTGCCGTTTTGGTCATGGTCCGATAAATGTACGATCTACCTCTGGCAGGGTAAACGCTTAGACATGTAAGAAAAAGTTAAACATCTTGGCTAAATTACAGTCAAAATGTACAACCCATTTCCTTTGCTGACGCCGGGGCTGCTGAAGGACCAGGTGGCCAGGGGCAAGCGCTATTTCGTCCGCCAGTCTTTCCCGCGAGGATATGAAGGGCGGCTGAAGGCGGCTTTCCTGCTGCGGGCATATCCGGTGGAAGAGAAGGAGATAGCCGACGCGCATCTGGCGGCGCTTACTGATCCTGCGGGCCTTGCGGGAGATACGGCGATTGCCCAGGATACGGCGCGTCCGCGAGACCCGAATGCATACCTGTACGATGCGGCGCTGCCGGAGCACCTGGAAAGGCTCTATATTGCTGCCGGTCAGCCCTTCGGCTATAAGGTGTTCTACGCGGCTAAAAAAGGGCTGGACTGGAAGCCGCCGGCCGTCTACCAGGAAAAGATGAAAGCATATATCCGCCGCCACCATCCCGCATGGCGCACGCAAAAAGACGGCGAGAAGATCAGCATCGGGCTGCACGAGGAATTTGGTGAACTTTTTCTTACATTTAGTTTCGACAAGGAGAACGACAAAATACCATTTGACCTAATCGAACAATACTAAGATGTGCCTGGACATTGCCTTTTATTCCGCGCTGCAGCTGATAGACAATTATTTCCCCGATCTGACGCATGACGGCGAGATCAATTTCGACCTGGACATGGGCACACACTTCATGGCACTGGGCTATAACCGCTATCCCGTCATCGTTTTTGAGCATGACGACTATCACCGGAAATACTTCGAATGGGGGATCATCGCAGAATACATGGATACACCGGAAAAGATCAAAGCTATGCGCAAGTCGATGGTCAATGCCCGCAGTGAAAAGATCCTCGACGACAAACGTTCGTTCTGGAACCGCATCCGTAGTAAACGATGCCTGATCCCCGTGACGGGCATCTACGAGCACCGGGAGATCAAGGGATGGAAGAACAAGGTGCCTTATTATATCCGCCTGAAGGACCGCCCCATGTTCTGTATTCCCGGGCTGTATCATTACAATACGAAGATCCCTTCCGACCCGGAGACGGGTGAAATGCGCGGCATGTTTACGCTGATCACCCGGGCGGCGAATCCCGTCATGCGACAGATACACAACAGCGGAGACAATGCCTTCCGCATGCCGTTGTTCCTGCCGAAGGAAAAAGAGCTTGAATGGCTGCGGCCCGGCCTGACGGATGAAGAGATCGGACGACTGCTGACCTATGAGATGCCTTCCGATCAAATCATTTATGATGCCGTCTTTAGTATCAGGGGGCGGACGCCAAGGCCGGATGGACTGCCGAAGAATGCGCCCTTCCCCTACCCCAACCTGCCGGTGCTGGGGGAAGATGGAGCGGTGCCGGGGGAGAGCGGCGGAACGCCCGGGGCACAGAGCGGTGGGACGATATAGCGCTAGGCCAACCGGGGTTTACGCAGTTTGCGAAGTTGATAAAAAATACCCAAGCCAAAGACCAGCAGCAGACCCAGGTTCGACATTTTGATAATGGAGGCATCCGGGGCGGCAGCAATCGGGTTGTCGAGAGGGAGCCTCGTCAACGTCTCCGTGATGGCAGGGATAAAGGATAACATGAGGGTGAGGGTCATGAGAAGGACTTCAATCCACTGCCTGTCGCCGAACAGCCGGCGGGCATAGATGCCGAGGAGCAAGAGAACCAGTACCAGCACCGAAAGGCCGTGTGCCGGGGTGAAATGGCCTGTTTTCATGATTCCGAACGAGGTGAGGCAGGTGACCACCGTTAAAGCTATATACCATTTGCCGATGGCCTTTCGAGGATCGATCCTGCCATCGCGGAACAAGGCAATGAATGCAACAATGAGGGCGAGAATACTAATAACGGTATGGAAAATACCTAGCGGGGATAAATGATTTGGCATAATAAGATATTTTAAGGGAGATTTTTCTTAAGATATTTAATAGTATCGATAAATCATAGAAATATCGAATATTTGTACAAATGACTGACACAGGGATCGGACCATTCATCGAACATCTGAAAAAGAGGGTACCGTTCACCGAGCGGGAACTTAATGAGATATTGTCGTGTTTTCAGGAAAAAAGAATAAAGAAGCGCCAATTCATCATTCAGCCTGAATTTATCGCCAGGCATCGAAATTACGTGCTGAAGGGAGCCTTTCGTGCATATGTCATCGATGACAGTGGCGAGGAGCATACCATTCAGTTCGCGATAGAAGACTGGTGGATCTCGGATTACAACAGCTATATTTATCAGACACCCGCGACGATGTTCGTCGTGGCGCTGGAAGACAGCGTAATCCTGCAGATCGACTACGACAGTGAGCAAAGGCTAAAGGCCGCTCATCATCGGTATGAAACGTGGTTCAGGATCATGGCTGAACGTTCGGCCGCCTACCAGCAACGCCGGGTAATCTCCAATCTCACCCGGACGGCAGAGCAACGATACGATGATTTTGTCGAAAGATACCCTCTCATCGTACAGCGGGTTCCGCAGTATGCGCTGGCCTCCTATCTTGGCATGACCACCGAATTCCTTTCGAGGATCCGCAATAAAAAGGTGAAAAAAAAGAGTTAAACTACATCAACCTTATTTCCTGACCTGGTTCATTTTGGGAGAACGAATATCGCGGGAGCTTTGTGGCGTAAAATTTTTCACGCTAAAAACAAAGATTATGTCAGGAAAACTGGAAAATAAGGTAGCCGTTATTACAGGCGGTAACAGCGGCATCGGATTGGCCACCGCAAAGCTCTTTGCGGAACAAGGGGCAAAAGTAGTTATCACCGGACGCAGACCCGATGTGGTCAACCGCGCGGCAGCGGCCATCGGTCATGGCGCTATCGGCATCCCGGGCGATGTAGCCAAACTGACCGACCTGGAAAAATTATACGGGACTGTCCATGAAAAATTCGGGAAGATCGACATCCTGATCGCCAATGCGGCGGCTTATGCAGTAGCGCCCCTGGCATCCTTTACCGAAGAAATGTTCGATCAGTTGAGCAATATCAATTTCAAGGGTACCTTTTTTACCGTGCAAAAGGCGTTGCCCTATCTTCGGGACGGCGCGTCTGTGGTGCTGACCTCCTCGGTGGTAGCGGAAAAAGGCGTTCCTAATCATTCGATTTATTCCGCTACGAAAGCAGCCGTCCGGTCGCTGGCCAGGAGCCTGTCGGCAGAGCTGCTGGACCGGAAGATCCGGGTGAATGTACTGACGCCCGGCCCGGTGGATACGCCGGTGTTTGAATCGATCGCGAATACCCCGGAAGGGGTCGAGGCAGTCAAGGCAGCCATGAGCCAATTTGCCCCGGTAAAGAGGATCGCCTCGGCCGAAGAACTGGCAGAGGCTACGCTGTTCCTGGCTTCCGATGCCTCGGCATTCATGGTTGGTAGTGAGCTATTGATCGATGGGGGTATCCGGTCGTTGTAATTTCAATGCAGGCGGAGTTTAGGGATGCAGGGTTAAAACATATTCGGGTGAAGGCAAATGGTCCAGTAATCCAGAATCTTTGCCAATTGCTGTTTGAACCCGGCATAAGTATCGGCTTTTACAAAATATCCCTGCACGGTCTCTGCATAGGCCAGTTCAATCTCGTTCTTCGATGCGGAAGTGGACATGAAAACAAAAGGAATGCTTTTCTTGCACAGTTCCTGATCTTCGGTAATGATCTCTCTCAATGCCAAACCGTGCATTGTAGGCATGTTAATATCACAGATGATCAGGAATGGGCTGACTTCCATCTTTTTTAAGTATTCGAGCGCCAGCGCGGCATTCCTGAAAAACAACAACCTGTTCTTTAAACCAAATTCATCGAAGATCATTTCATAGATCTCTATATCATCCGGGTCATCTTCTACTATGATAATGGGTCCGTTTTGCGACATATATCGAAAGGGTTTTGTGTGATCCCAACTCAGTTGGGGATGCTATCTTTTTGGGCGACGACCGGTACCGGAATAGCGTGCAGGTATTGGTCGAGCTTATCATGTTCTTTCTCCAACTGTTTAGTCAATTTTTTGATATCCTGGTTCAGGTCGTCCAGTTTATCGGCTGACACCCTGGCCTTTTTGGCATCGCTGCGGGCATCGCTGGCTGCATTATCTGCCTTCCGGGCCAACTTTTTGTCCTGCGGATCATTGCTCAATCTTTCGGCGGCCGTTTTATTGTCATCGGCAGATTGCTGAGCCTGGTCGGCGGTATGTTTTTTTTGCTTTTCGAAATCCGGTATGAGACTGTTAAATTTAACCAGCTTGGCGCTATCTTCGCCGACCTTTGCCTGTAATTTGATGATCTGTTTTTCGTTTTGATCATTATTCTGAGCCGAGGAGGCCAGCGCGAAGAAAATCGACCCGATCAAAAACAACTTCTGCAAAATCTTTTCTCTGGTCATAAACTTATAGTTTTGATTACAGATAATAGGACAAAATACCTGCCGGAAGCTAAAACGGATAATTTGTTGAATATATAAGGTATTGGTGAGTAAAAAATTACCCACCGCGAGTGATGGGGCGGGGTGCGGCGCCGGCGGGGGTGGGATGCGAGGCGCTATG
>PMUF01000235.1 GCA_003167015.1 Chitinophagaceae bacterium
GCCCGGGTAAGAGACTTCATCCCCGTCCCCCGGATCATCCCCCTTACCCATTTTTTCTTTTGCGCATTCTCTATGGTGATATTCCTGTACAAAATAACCGCCAATATCGTCAGCAACAGCGTGATAGGGATTTCGATCAGCAGAAACTCCCGGCCGCCTTTTCGCAGCAGCCCGTTACTCACAAAAAAAGTCGACCAAAAAGGCAGCTGTACCCAGGATATCCGCAGCGTCCGGATAATCGCGCTCTGAATGCCCGCCAGTTTGCGTTGGGTATCGACGATGTTGTCGCCGTAACTGATCCCGTGAATGACACCGATCTCCTGCATATACTCGCCGATCGCAATGACCGTACAGATGATAAAGACCGCGAAGGAAACCGCCATCACCGGCTGCGTCCGCACGTACCAAAAGGCAAAAACGAGCAATGCTAAATACACCGCACCGATGACGATCCCGATGATACGCGTGGCGATAAAGGACCGAAGGACAGATTTCGCCTTTTGCGATTGCACCTCCTGTAACAGGCGCAAATTCAGCTGCAGCGATTTCTCCAGCTTCGCATCATACGCCTTCCAGATTTGTTGAAATTCATCCGTGCTCATAAAAAAGTTTTTTTGTTTAAAAATTGCTCTTTCAACCGCCCCTTGATCCGGCTGAGCTTCGTCGCCACATTCGTCTCGGTAATGCCTAAAACCTCCGCGATCTCCCGATAGCTTTTCTCCTCGAGATATAGGATCATCAGCGCTTTGTCCAACTCGCCCAGCTCACTGATGAATTGCTGCAACAGATCCACCTTCTCTTCCAGCTCTTCGTCGCCATCCGGGCGGTCCTCCAGCTCCATCAGGTGCAGGTCGCCGCCGAAGGTGATCCGCAGCCCCGACCGGCGCTGCCGGCGATAAAATGAAATGGCGACGTTTAGAGCTATCCGGTACATCCAGGTTGAAAATTTACGGTGTGTATCGAAACTTTCACCCGACTTCCACAGCTGGTAAACGATCTCCTGCATCAGGTCCTCCCTATCATCCCGGTTATGACAATAGGAATGACTGATTTTGAACAGAATACCCTTATTATCCTGGATCAGTTGCAGAAAAGCGGCGTGCTGGTCGGTGGGGTTCATCTGTTATATGATTCGCGGGAAGGTCCAAAAAATCACTCCCCAGATAAAAAAAATTTTGTATTTTGTCAGCAACCTTATACCAAACCCTATGAATGTCAAGACTAATATCCGCCTTATCGGCCATATCAGGCTTTTTCTATTACTGGGATTTCTCCTCCTCTTCCTCGCCTGGGCCACCTTCAATGAAGACAATAGCCTACACCTCATCGGACTTATGATCGGCACCGGCTGCATCCTTCTGTTCCTGTGCCGCAATCGGCTGATCATTTGGTCCCTGAAACACAGCCCCCATTCAGTCTTATTATATGCTGTACTGGAAAAAATGGGCTTCACCGGCGGGTTACACTGGTCCCTGGCCGACGTATATTCGGGGGAAATCAGCACGCCTGACTATCCCACCACCCAATTCCTGGCCGATAACGATCTCGATACGGATATTGGTCCCCGGCAGGCCCGGTTGCGGCGGGTACTGATCATGTTTACTCCAACTGTAGGTTTTTCCCTTTACTGTCTGCTCAGCGATAACCTATACTCCGGCACAGAAATTTTAATCGGGGGGATAGTAATGATCCAACTGCTGGTGCTGTCGAATATGAAAAAAAAGGCGCGGAATTCACAGCCCATCGTCCGGTTCATGGCGGCGGGGTTGCTATATGAAGGAATCCTCATCCCCTGGGAAAGCATTGACCAATGGGAATATGTAAGAGACGCCCATTTTCATGGCATCATTATGATCCGTTACTTCGATCCGCACCAGGTCATGCAGCAGACCGCTATCGACCTGGCTACGTTGCACACCAACAAGATAGACTTTCTGCTACTGATGAGTTGGTTCGAAAATAAATACGGGTGATGACAGGCCCGCTAGTAACCGAAAATCTCTTCTAAGGTCAGCACCTTCAACTCTCCTTCTTTCTTCAGATCATCGGGGTTGATCTTCTTCGCAGACGCGACGACACAATAAGTATATGCCTTACCCGCCAGCTGCTGTTCGTGGAATTGCTTAACGTCCTTCATTGTCATCGTGTCCAGCGCCGCATATTCGAGCTGCCGCACATCATAGTCCAGCCCTTTTTCTTTGGCATCCAGGTAGGCGAAGACGATGCCATCCTGCGTATAACGTGCCGTCTCGATATCCTTTTTCTCGCTGGTCTTCGCCAGGTCGAAGCCCTTGTCCGATACCGGCAGCTGGTTCAGCAGGGCATTCATCCCGCCGATCGCCTCCTTCATCTTGTCCGCCTGACAGCCGATATACGCCAGGATGGTAAAAGGGTCTTCCTTCTTCGACGGCGTTTCATACGACGCGTAAGTGGCATAGGCCAGCGCCTTGGATTCCCGCAGCGTCTGAAAGATGACAGATCCCATCCCGCCGCCGAAATAATTATTAAACACATCCACGACAGGTTCTTTCTGTACATCGTAAGGCCCGGCATTGCGTATCCAGCAGATCTCGCTCTGCACCATATCGTAATCGGCGAAAAGCACCTGGTTGGACGTCTGTTCGGCAAAGGGGAAGTGCACCTGCGGCGGATAAGGGATGAAAGTGGCCGGCAAAGGATGTGCAGCGGTAATGACAGTGGTAAAGGCGTCCACCGTCAGCGGTCCATAATAGATAATTGTGTGCGGATAATCCAGCAGGTGATGCAGCACGTTCGTGAGATCCTCCGCTGTCAGCCGTTTCAGCTCATCGCTCGTCAGTCCGGAATTAAAGGGGTTCTTTGCCCCATACCGGGCATAACTGATCAACCCCTGCATGATGGCATTTTTGTTCAGCTTATTGTTGGCGCGCGCCTTCAACAGCCGGTCCTTCAACGCGACGAGCGCCAGGGAATCGGGCAGGCAATTGCGCATCACATCTTCGAACAGCGCTACGGCACGGCCAAAGTTCTCCTGCAGACCGGTGATGCTGATCATCGTCGACTGCGTGGTGGCATTGACGCTGAAATTGCAGGCGATGTCGTAAAAGGCTTTGGCGATCTCACTCGTCGGATGCTTTGCCGTCCCCAGGTATTGCAGGTACTGCGTAGCCATCGGCAGCAGCCGGTCATTCCAGCTGCCCATGTCCAGCCGGTAATAAAGGTGGAAGAGGTCGTTGTCCTTGTTGGGAACATACAGCACGTTCGCCATACCCGCCTTTGCACGCGCGATACCCGTATTGAAGTCCAGCCATTGCGGGGCCACCGGAGAGACCGGCATCATCGCGATCCTTTTGACAAAGGCCGACTGCTTGCCGGCATTCGTCTCCACCGGGGTGATCGGCGGCTTTTCCACCTTGACGATATTTTTGTCTTCCCCCTTCCGTTTGTACAACAGCACATAATTATTATCCTTCATGTACTTGTTCGCTACTGCGACGATCTCCTGCTTGCTGACCGTGGCCTGTTCATCCAATTCCGCCACATCCTCGTCCCATAGTGTATCCCGATGCTGGATGAAGCCTTCCATTAAATCCACTGCCCGGGCCTCGTTTTTCTCCAGTCCTTCGAGCAACGACAGTTTGCCATTGGCCACGATGGCCTTAATGAGGCTGCTATCGAAATCGCCCTTCTTCAACAGGTCGATCTGTTGCATGAGCAGGTCTTTCACCTGGTCCAGGCTCTGGCCCTGCCGTGGTGATCCGGAGAATACCATTACTCCGTATTCCTTGTATTGTTCCAGTTCCGCCCGCGCCCCCTGCAGTTTCTGCTGCTTGTTGAGATTGAGGTCCAGCAGCCCGGCCTTGTCGTTGGAAAAGATGCTGGAAATAAGATCGAGCACGACCGCGTCGCGCGTATTGGTGGCAGGAGTCCGGTAGGCGATGCGGACATTTTCCGCACTGGGGCCATAGATATTTTTGACGACAGGCTCCGCCAGGTCCCGTTCCGGCGCATGCTGATACAGGTGTACCGGCCTGGGCTGCATGTAGGCGAAGGAACTGTCAATCTTTTTGATCAGCACGTCTGGGTCGAAGTCTCCGGCCATGATGACCGCCATATTATTCGGTACATAGTAGGCGTGGTAATAGGCGCGGATAGCCTTCAGCGAAGGATTTTTGAGATCTTCGATCTTGCCGATGGTCGTATGCTGACCGTAGTTGGTGGTCGGGAAGAGTGCGGCATTCATCGCTTCGTTCATCTTGACCCCGTCATTGTCCAGGCCGCGGTTCTTCTCTTCATACACGGCCTCCAGTTCTGTATGGAAGAGCCGGAAGATGGGATCACGAAAGCGTTCGGCCTGCACGGCCAGGAATTTGTCCATGGCATTGGAAGGGATATCCTCTTCATATACCGTCTCTTCTACCCAGGTGTGTGCATTGGAGCCCTGCGCACCGATATCGGCCATCAGTTTATCATATTCGTTGGCGATAGAATAATGCGAGGCCAGCCCCGACACACTGTCGATCCGGTGGTAGATCTTCCGGCGCAGCGCCGGGTCTTTCGTCGAATTGTATTGTTCGTACAGGGCATCGATCTTGTCCAGGTAAGGCTTTTCCTTCGCCCAGTCCAGTGTGCCGTACTGATCGGTGCCTTTGAACAGGAGATGTTCGAGGTAATGGGCCAGGCCCGTATGATCATCGGGATCGGTGTTGCTGCCGGCTCTGACGGCAATGCGTACCGCTATCCTTGGTTCCTTATGTTTGGGTCTCAGCACCACCGTCAACCCGTTGG
>PMUF01000307.1 GCA_003167015.1 Chitinophagaceae bacterium
AGATTCGCGAGGCGTTCGGGTTCGAGGGCACGCCGATTTGGTTCAAGGTGCGGGCGCGAAACGCGAAAAAAGAGGAATAGGGCACGGAGGGCCGGTTGAGGGGCGTGGTCTCCCACCCATTCTGCAAAAACGCAGAATGGATGGGGCACGGGCGTTGTGGGGACTGCTGGGGGCTTCAGACCGTCTGAAGCGGTTGGCGAATCGAAGGGGCGGTGTAGCCTTCGTCAGCGAGATGCTTGCCCATCTGGGCGTACATTTCCGGATCGTTGGGCTGCCAGGTTCCGAGGCCGTCTACGTAGCGGTTGAACATGCTGAAGGCCGCGGCGATGAGCACGNNCGGTTGTACATGCAGAAGGCGGCGGCAATCAGGACTGTGTCGTGAATCTCAATGTCGGTCGCGCCAAGTTTGCGAGCGGCCTCGACGTCCGCCGTCGTGACCAGTTTGCCGTCCTGCTGCACCTTGCCGGCGATGGTTAGAAGCGCTTTGAGCTTGGGGCTGATAGCGGCCTGGGTGAAGTCGGTTTTTACCTGGCGGACGAGCGCCTCATCGCCGCCCAGATGGGCTGCGGCAATTGCGCCGTGGATGCTATGGCAATAGTGTGTACAGTTGCGGCTTGAAACGTAGGTGGCGATGAGCTCGCGCTCGCCGGGGGTGAGCGAGTTGGCATCGTGGAGGAGAATATGCGCAAGCTCGCGCATGGGCTTGGCGGTTTCGGGGCGATAGGTGAATCCGGCGCTGATGCCGGGAAAGCCTTCCGGCAGGGCGATGTGTGGCATGGGTGTCTCCTTAGAGTTTTTTTACAAGTTGTTGCAATGATGCTGGCATTGTGGCGGCCCACCCTAGCCGCAAAACCAAAGACGCGGCGAGGGTGGGGCACCCGGACCTTGCACGGTCAACGGAGATGCCCTAATTTGTGGCAGCGGATGCGAGGTACTCTTCGCTGACCGCCACGTAGCCATCGCGCGCGACGCGGCGGCCGCGTTCGCGATAGAGCGCTTCGTCGTCGGGCTGGTCTGTTCCGAGGCCGTCGACGTAGCGGTTGTACATGCAGAAGGCTGCGGCGATCAGCACGGTGTCATGGATCTCTTTATCCGTAGCTCCGGTCTCGCGGGCGGCCCGGATATCTTCGGGCGTCACTTTCTTTCCACTCTGTTGTACGTGATGGGCGATGTCGAGCAGCGCGCGGAGCTTGGGCGAGACTTCCGTTTCCGGCAGCCCGTTTTTGATATCGTCAATGATGGAGATATCGGCGACGGCATGGGCCATGGCGACGGCGGCGTGCGACGTGTGGCAGAAATGGCATCCATTCCACCAGGAGACGGAGGCGGCGATGATCTCTCTTTCAGCTTTGGTCAGCGTAGAGTCTTCCTTTAGTAAAGCATTAGCCAGGTCCGTCAGCGGCAGGGCGGTGGCGGGGCTATAGTCCAGCAGGCCGACGATGCCCGGGAGATTTTCGTTGTTCAGTTTAATGTGTGCCATACAATGAACTTTTATGAGGATGAGTCGATCTCTTTAAATGTCTAAATAGCTATTTGTGTCTTTTCGAGTGCTTTCTCCGCCAGACGGGTTCCTTCCACGCGCGCCCTGATCTTTTCAAAGGCGATGTCGCGGCTGGTGGACAGGTCATCGGCAAAAGGCGAAAACCCGCAATCGTCTGTCGTGCCCAGTTGCGATAAGGGTATATACCCGGCTGCTTCGAGGATCAGATCCCGGATCTCACCGGCGGATTCGACACGGGGATTCAATACATCCGTTACGCCGAGAAAGACCCTTTGACCGGGCCGGAGGCTGTCCTTTATCACTTCCAACACGCCGAGCTTGTCTTTTTCACCGGCGTATTCCAGGTAAAAATTAGTGGCATTCAGTTCGAACAGCAAAGGCAGCAATTCGCTGTAGGCGATATCTGCGCTGTGCGTCGAATCGTGATCTCCGCCGGGACAACTGTGGACGCCTACTTTTTGGCGTGCGGAAGGGTCCAGCCGGTTCAACACCTGGTTATTCAATGCGATGAAAGACCTTAGCAGTCCTTTGCTGGGATCCAGCTTAAGCGAAAGACGCGCTTCGGTAAAATCTATCTGTACATTGTATGCCCCTGCAGCAAGGCAATAGCGAATATCTTTTTCATGTTCATCGGTCAGGTCGGCGATGAATGCCTCGTTGGAATAGCCATCGATACCGGTCGCCGGATACAGCAGGCTGAGAGCGGAAGCGGTAATGACGGCCTGTTTGACGGGGAGGCTGGTGAGGGTTTTCGCCCTGTTCAAATAGTCAACTGCGTAAGTCCCGTAGTGGAATGGACCTGCCGTCAGCACCGGCAGTTGGCGGGTATGCCCGTCGGCGAAAGGGATGACCACACCACCGGGGGCAAGCGCCAGGCCATTGATGGGATAGGTGGCAAAGCTGGGCTTGGTCTGTTCGCCATCGGTGATGACAGGTGAGCCGGTAGCCTCAAACCGCTTAATGGTATCTTTGAGGGCCCTGTCGAATAATACATTCAATTCGTCGGCGCCGATATCTCCGGCGGAGAAAGCTTTCAGCCCTTCGACCAGTTCAACGGGGCGAGGGATGCTGCCGATAGGTTCTGTAAGAATTGCCATAATCGCTATTTTTTTGATGTTTTGATCTTGACCGTTTAAACTAGAACCGGATATTGGCGCCGATATTGACAACATAACTTGCAAAAGCGGCATCACCATGTGTGTAGACGCCGGTCAGCTCGGTGGTTATCTTATCGGGTACGCTTTGGGTACGGTCGCGAACGATGGCTATGGGAACATACGTGTACAGGCTGACCTTCGAAAACACATAGGTCAGGCCCGGCTCCCCGGAAATAATATAGCCCGGCCGCCGGAAGCCATCGCTGCCGCCGATCAGGTCATGCACAGGCAGACAATCGTCCCGCACCCCTGCGGAGACGAACAGCCGGTTGAATTGCAGGTTCACGCCGGCCCTTGCCATGTACTGATCCGGGCAACTCATGACACTGCTGCCGTTGGCGATGGAGGTGGCGGAAGGCGTCGCGCCGTGTGTATTGGAAATGCCGTTCTGATCCACCGGGTTCGAGAGGTAATAGAAGTTTCCATAGACCCCAACTTTCGGCGTGAAATTATAGAAGGCATTTATTTCCAGCGTAATCCCCGTTCCCCCGTCACCCAATTGAATAGATTGGTCGACCGGGCCAAAGGTTTTCGTGCTGTCGCTGGTCTTGAAATAGTCCTGGACGTTGTCGTTGCCTGTAGGCAGCTTGATGCCGAGTCCTACCTGGATATTGCCTTTCGGCATTCTCGTTGGGTCGAGCAGCCACCGGTATACGGCGAAACGGATATCGCCCTCTCCAAAGGAGTGAGTACTGAACCGATGGTAAATGCCGTCCTGCAGGTAACACTGGGACCGGGCATTGGCCGAAATGGGCAGATCCAGCATGAGTGTCCAGCGGGGGTTCAGGATGCGGTAGATGGCCATGTCCATCGTATAGGCGTGGTTAATGACCACGTTGCCGAGGGTCTGGCGAATTTTTTGGTATGCGCTGCCGATATAGTCCCTGTTGGAGATGTAATAGCGGTTGTTGATCGTGAACTGCCATTGGGCGGCGGTGTCGGGGTGCTTTTCCTGGCCTGCGGTGCAGAATCCGCCGGTGCTGCGGATAGCCACGCATCCCTGTGCCTGCAGACGGTGGCTGGATAGCATCACAGTGAAAAGCAGTAAGGAGGTAATTAACTTTCTCATTATGCTGTTAGTGTTTGGTGTAATGTGGTAGTAACAGGTTGCTTGCTTTTTCCCAGGGCCAGCCATAACGCCAGCAGGCATCCATAGCTGCCGCCGCGTTCTATCCATTCGAACAGTTCCCAATGGGGATAGAACAACTCTGTGCCTATCTTCCACAGCAGGAGGGCGAGCAGGAGAGGTCGCACAGGCCGGATGAGGATGGCGAAAGCGGCTATGACCTCAAATCCCCCTGCGATGTGCGCTGTCCTGACAGGGTCGGAAAAGCCTAGTCCTGCATATTGCGCCAGCAGCCCTTTCTTTTCAATCAAATTGAGCCAGCCATGACCCAACAGGAGAAGGAATACGACGATCCTCAGGCATAGGTAGACCCGATTGAAGGTGGCAGGATCAGGCTGAGGATGGGTATCGACCCTGGACCACCAGCCGCGCAAAGGCATGGACAGGAGCAGTAATGCCAGGGGCGCTCCGTAATTACCCGCACGCTCGATGAATTCGCCAAAAGGCTCTCCGGAGAGGGGACGCAGCAACGCCGTCAAGAGGCCCCAGAGTACCAGCCAGCTCAACACGATCCGCGTAGGATAGACCAGGAGGGACAAACCCAGCAGGATATCTATACAACCAACGACGGGCATGAGACGGTAAGCCATATCGTGACCGATGCCAAAGACGGCGAAATAGTTGCACCAGACAGCTTTGGTGATAATGCCGAATGCACCATGCCCGATAAAGCACATGGCCGAAGCTACGCGCAGTGTATAATGTATTTTTTGTGCAGGCTCTGCAAGCCTTCCGGTAGAAAGATCCTTGGTCATAAATGTTGGGTATAAGCAGGTGTGTGGAACCGGGGAATGCCGGCGCCCATGATCAGCGGGGGTTACACCTGTTCAGGAGGGTTCTCCGCAATGGGAGCATAAAGGGAAGGGAGCCGCGAAGGGACATAAAGACCTGTTGAGGGGGCAGCGGTGGCAGCCAATGCGTCGGTAACGACCGGA
>PMUF01000207.1 GCA_003167015.1 Chitinophagaceae bacterium
CCGGAGGCGTTACCATTGTCAACAGCAATACGGCGACGCCTACCCTGGATGGGCTGACACCGGGGGTATATGTGTTCCAGTTGACGGTGACGGACAATACCGGAGCTACCGCTTCTGCCACGGTTACGATAACTGTCGTTGCCGGCAGTACCACTACCGATTCGACCTCTTCTCCGGTGGCGAAGGTTGGGCAGGATACTACGGTGTCATATCCTAATGGCGATAATGCCATACTGAATGGCAGCGCCAGTTATGATCCGGGCGGCACCCTTACGGGATATAGCTGGACGGAAATATCAGGGCCCACATCGTCGCCCATTACCGACAGCAGTTCGGCCGTCGCCACGGTGTCAGGGTTGGCTGCCGGGGACTATGTGTACCGGCTGACGGTTACGGATAACAGAGGTCTTACGTCCACGGCTACGATGACCGTCTACGTGGTGGATGATGAAAGGACCAAAGACTCCGCCTATTTTGTGATGTATCCCAATCCTGCGCCGGCCGGGCAGTCGGTGACCATCCAGGGTTCGAACAGTTATACGGGACCGGTCACGTTCAATATCATGGACATTAGCGGAAGGGCGATCTCCAGGGTTGTGGCGGACAAGGAGTCGCAGAGCTTTACCCAGACCCTTTATCTGACCGGGTTGAGCAGGGGAGTGTATATTGTTTTGATTCAATTCTCCGCGAATACGAAGCCCACCTTGTTGAAGCTGGTGGTCGATTAGAAGAAAACCTGTTGCAGATAAAAGAGAGGCCGTCCCGATACTATCGGGACGGCCTCTTACATAGGTATATCAGTCACGCGGCTCGTTATTCTTTTTCGAAGACCAGTATAGGGTATTCTCCTTTGAGTCCGTATTTTTCAGGATGTTTGTCTTCCTGGCGGTAGAGCCAGTCGAGGAGCTGTTTACCGAAGAGGGCTTTATGGATATAGATCTTCATGAAGCGCACGTCGACCGTACGCCAGACCTTTAGCTGAAAGGGGAAGGGCAGATGGGTCTTGAAATATTCATAGGGATGGGCATAGAAATATAACATTTTTTCAGGCTGACCCTTCTTTGCCATATTGCTGTACAGGCGGCTGAGCCTGTTTCGGATGAAGGTGGCTCCGCGGAAGGGCAGCAGCCAGAAGTTCATCCAGGGCGAATGTTTGAACCATTCGTATACGATGACTCCTTTGGCTTTCGGCGCCAGCACGCGATACAACTCCTTCATAGCAGTCACCTGTTCGTCTTTGGGGATATGATAGATCGTATTGAGGGAGACGAATCCGTCGATAGAGTTATTTTTGAAAGGCATATTGGTCATATCGCAGAGGACGCAGATTGCTTTGTCGCCCAGTTTCATTTTGGCTTCCGACAAGGCCTGGAAGGAAAAGTCCACGCAGATCCGGTATTTATAATTGGCTGAATATTGCAGATAATCCGGGAACTGGAGCGCTCCCGATGCGGCGTCGAGCATGTAGGTGCCGGACGGATTGAGATAGCGGGAAACCCTGTCATGGCATTTTTTGATATATTCTTTCGAGACTTCGCGCAGGTCTTCGAAGATCACTGCGTCTTCGTAATTGCCGGCTTCATCTGCAAACCAGCCTTTCTGGTCGTAGAAATCCTTTACCAGTTGTTTGTCGGCGCTGATCGTGTCCTTAAGGATATTGTCTTTCGAGTCTACCAGGGCGAGGTCTTTCAGCAGCAGGACGATACCCCGGATTATCGGGAAAATGTAGTCGCCTTTGACGGAGATCAATGCCTGCTCCAGGGGGGGCGTAAATGGTTTGCCATCGGCCTGCCAAACGGCTTGCTGAGCAATTTTTCCGTTGAGCGTGTCTATTTCCCGGGAGTCGAGCGCGCGAAGATCGCTTCCACTAAAGGGGCATTTAAGAATTGCAATCCATTCCATAAGTATCCAGGAGTTTAAAGAAAGTTAGATTATTTTGATTGAAGATGTTGATAATTGTATTCGGCTACGGCCCGGTAAAATTCAGTCATGCAATTTTCCCAGCTATGAGTTCCGGCGAACCGGGTCCTTTCCTGACGACGGCCGGGATTATCCTCCGACAGCGCGCGTTTCACCAGGGTTTCGTAATCGTCCGGGCCATCTGCGAGATATGCATATTGGTCGAAGATTTTCATAGCCATTGTCCTGGTAGCGACCACGGGTCTTCCCATCGCCAGATATTCATCGATCTTCAGGGGATAATTCCCTTTTGTGATCTCGTTGTTCCACTGGGGATTGATGCAGACGTCGAATGCCTGAACATATGCCGGAAGTTGTCCGAAAGGTTTGCCGCCGAGGAAATGGACATTGGGGAGCTGGTGCAGCGGGCTTTGTCTGAAGTGGTCATCTTCCGGTCCTACCAGTACGATGTTCCAGGAAGGTTGTGATGAGGCGAGGGCAGTAATGATATCCGGGTTCAGCCTTTCCGAATCCAGTGCGCCGATATACCCGATGATGGGGTGAGGGATGGCGGCGATGTCATCCGGGACAGGGTCCTGTCTGTCCGGGTTGAAATTATCCAGGTCACAGCCCTGGCCCATATAATAGGATCGGGGATTGATTGTCGAGCTGTATTCGGCGAAATAGGTGGAATTGGCCAGCACGAGGTCTGCCTTTCGGATCAATTCGGGTTCAAGGACAGAGGCATGTTTTTTCCAGTAGGCGAAGCCCTGGAGGAAGTCCCTGAGATAATAAATATACAAGGAGGGGGAAAGCAGTTCCTTTAAATAAAACCCATTGTAAATGTCGTTGTCATTAAAGAGGATGATATCCCGAAATCCGAGCGTTGTCATGGCCTGACGGATGTCTCTGGCGAAGCGGCGGTTATTGAAATAGTCGACCAGGCGGAAGATGGCGGTACTGGGCAGCCAATTGACGGATTCTATGAGGGAGCCGGGATAATATTCCCAGATATTCGGGGAGATACTCTGGAGTTTTTCCTGCCGCTGTCTGAGCAATTCGATATGTGGGAGGATTTTGGGATCGGGATTACTGGCGTGGTAGGCCGTGCGTTTGATCGGGACATTCACATAGAGGACGCGATTGTTGAGCGCCAGCAGGCGGGCGATATTTTTTGCGTTGCATCCCGTCTTGAAATACCATGGCTGCAGGCCGACCATTACAATGTCCCGGCCGCTGATGACCGGAGAGGTCCGGGATATCGTTTTTTCGGTAAAACTGTCTTTGTTTTGCATGTTAGGTATTCAATGGCAGCTTTTTTCGATTAAATATTGCCTGTGAAAGGCCGCCGCCAGGGCGCCAGCGCTTGTCCCAGCAAGACGAAGAACAGGGGTTCGATTTCGTAACGGAAACGCATGTTCTCGGAATGCTCTATCAGGGAGCTCACCAGGAATACGAAGCCGATAGTGCAAAAGATGAAGAGGTTGAGTGCGGTCATTTCTTTCCGCCGGTAAGCGTTGTTCAAAAGTATCCAAAATACACCCAGGTAGACCAGCATTTTGGGGATCGCAGAAATAAGCAGGGCTATCTTTCTTTGCCGCAAGCCTTTTGCCAACTCTGACAGGTTAAAGGAATAGAACAGGTCGTAATATTTGATTTTCGCCGCTTCGGGCTCGGAATAGGGGTACCTGGTCGCCGGGGCGAAAAAAGTGATGCCGGCTTTCAGGACGTTCTTTGCGTAGTGGGAAGGCTGTGCCTTGATATAGGCTTTGCTGGCCGCCATATATAGACGGGATATTTCCAGGTAGTCGATCTGGTTGAGGTTCCGGAAGGAGTCGTTCTTCACTTCCTGTATGAGGTCCCGATCATCCAGTCCGGCGAATTTCTTTTCAGCGTCCTCATGGATAAAAGGCCGGTAGTAGCGTACATCCGAGAAAGGTTCGATGGTTTCTATACGGGAGGAATCGGTGCTGTAGTGATCGTAGAAGACAGTGCGGGCGAAATTCATCCCGATCCAGGATGAGGCGGAGAACTGACCGAAGATCATATAATTTTTAAGGTACCATCCGGCCGTCAGCAACAGGCAAAAGGACAAGCCGGCCAGCAGTTTGGGGAATGCGGTGGTTTTTCTCAGCCGGTAGAGGAGGACTGCGCCGACGAGTAGCAGCCACAACAGGTGGTACATGCTCCTGGTGAGGCATAACAGGAGCAAGGGGAGGCAGACGCCGATTATATTTCCCCATTGCCGGCCCGACGGCAGTCCGGGGCCGGTAGCCGACGGCTGCCGGCTGTCTGCGTCCATTCTAACCAGGAAAAAGCCGGTGATCAGCAGCAGCATCGAAATAAAAGTGGTGTAAAACAATTCAGATTCGAAGATCATCAGCGCGGGGCTCAGCAGGTAGACCAGTGTGACGAGGATCGGGATATACCGGTTCGGTACGGTGTATTTCAGCAGGGTGAACAGCAGCAGGCAGTTGATCAGTGAAATGAGGTGGAGTAACCCGCTGAATACTACAGGGGCGTGGCTGCCTGCCATTTTCAGGACAAGGCCGAGGAACAGGTTGAAAAGGGGGGGTTGTGAATGGTCGAACCACAAACCCCGGAGCAGATGATGGCGGAGCGTTTCTATATCAAGATACTGCCAGTAGACGGAAAGGGCCTCGTATCTGAGATGAATGCCCCGGAAGGCCAGCAGGACACGTGAAAGAAGAAAGGCAACCAATAACGTCAGGATCTCGATACGGTAAGATTGCTTTTCTCCGGGGGAATTCATTCGCATAGCTTTAGTCCGCCCAAAATAGAGAAAATATCCAATACCCGGAAATCCGCTCCGGGCGGGGAATTATTTTTTTGGTCAGGAGTGAAAAATCGTTAACTTCATGTATCTGCTAATATATCTACGCTAAACCGCCCCGAATTTCCTTTTCGGATAACATGCTTAGCCTTTTGCAACCATTTTGTGTACTTTTTAAATTTTTTTCCGATGAAAATGGTGAAAAAGCTCTTCCTGAGTCTATTGATTGTGGCCCCTTTGTTAATGATGCCCAAACAAAGCAAGGCAAATATTATCACTGAGATTCTTCAGGCCATCTTTGGGAACATCGACAAAAAGGATAAAAAAACCGATAACCCTCCGCCTCCCAGTGTCCCGTTGGATGGTGGATTATTGTTGTTGGGGGTTGCGGGTGTGTTCCTGGGCTACAGGATGCTAAACAGCAAAGTTGAAGAAGGTGAAGTCTGCCCAGCCTAGACGTAGAATTCCCCGGGCTGTCATTGTCTTTTTCTGCAAGGCGTTTATCCTCTTTGTAGCCTGGAAGCTAGTCTATCTGCTGTGGCTGATGCCCAAGGGTATTTTGGACGCCCCGATGACCCGTTTTGTGGGGCGATCGACAGTCGGCGTACTCAACCTGTTTGCCGGGGGTGGAACGTATACAGCGGTCAGCGCCTATCAAGTTCAGCAATTGGAAGGGGGTACGGAATCGGGCGAGGTTGTGGATATCTACCGGGATGGTCAGAACACGCTGCGTGTGGCAAATGCCTGTAATGGATTGGAGGTCATGGTACTTTATCTCGGGTTTTTATTGTGTTACCCCGGCAGTACGACCCGCCGGCTATACTTTGCGGCAGGGGGGCTCGGGTTGATCATTCTGCTGAATATTGTCCGGTGCGCTGCTCTGGTCGGTATTTATCTTCATCGCCGCCAGTTGCTGGATTTCTCGCATCATTTTGCCTTCACTTTCATTGTCTATGTGGTTATATTCCTGTTGTGGTACCTGTATACCAGGGGTCCACGGCCGCGAGTTCCGGGACAGTCGGCTCGGGGGATGGGAGGCGCAAGTGCAGGGATATCATAACTTTATGGAAAATATGCGCCGGAAAAAGCTGTTTTTTTGGATTGGCCTGGTCATTATCGTCGTGTTTTACTCCCTGTATTTCCTTTTCTTTCTTTACCGGATTGCGCAGGATATGCCGATCCGGGGTCGCCATATCGTTAAACTGCTGTTCATCGTATTGACCTATGTGACGGGGGTAGTTTGTCTGAAGAGATATGCTGAGCCCTGGATGATGCGGATATGGCATGGTTTTTATCTCCTGATCCTCTGCCTGTTGCTCTGCCTGGGCGCTTATGATTGGACGATTGCCAGAACGCCGCTGTCTGTCCGGGAGATAGCGGATAGCCTGCAGGAGTTCCTGGTTTCACCTGTCCTTTATGTAGCCCTTGGGATATTGAACCGGAGGGTTCAGGGCTGAGGTGGGAAAAGAGTGGTACAAAATTTGCATGATTTATCTTCTCAAAGCTATTTGATTATCTTCTTCTATTGAGAGCCAACTAATTTCTCATCTTCTATTAAGCACAAAGGTTTCTGAACAGCAGGTTCTGTCTTTGTATGTAATTTTTTTTCAACCTTAATTTTTATTTATGAAAACGGTCAGAAGGGTCGTGGCGGTGATATTATTCGTCGCGCCCATGTTTGTACCTGTCAGGAGCAAAGCCGGAGGTTTTTCGGATTTTTTGCAATCTCTTTTCCGTGATGAGCAGCAGCACAGGCAGAATTTGGATAACCGGCATGATGGCTTTCTGCGTCCGCCCGATCCCCGTGCCCAGGCTACCCCCGGAGGCGCCGGCAACTCGGTGCCTCTTGATGGAGGGCTGGTATTCCTGCTGGCAGCAGGGCTTGTGCTAGGAGCCGGAATGGTCTATTCACGAAACAGGAGAGAGGCTGAAGTGGCACCCGCCTGATGATGAGACTAACGGAAAGGTTTAAAAAAGGGGTTTGATGCGAGGGCCAGCATGGGTCTGTCGCCGCTGCTGTCGCCATAAGCGTAAATCTCCTGGTAATCGGTCAATCGGAAGATCTCGTGGATCCGGTTGACCTTTTCTTTTCCATGGCAATTGCGTCCGGCTATCCTGCCGGTGAGGCGCTGTTCCTTTATGTCCAGTCGGGTAGCGATCAGGGGGACCTGGTTAGCTGCAGCCCAGCCGGAGATCCAGTTTTCAGGCGAGGCGGAAACCACGACAACGACAAATCCTGCCTGCTGCAATTTTTTGATCTCTACGAGGGCTTTGGGGCGTAGCAGCGTGGGTAAGATTTCGGCTGCAAAGCGATCGCAATGCGCCTGAAAGGCGGCGAGGGTCATGTTGCCGAAGAAGAAGCCGAGGATCTTTTCCTTGGCCGACTGGTTAGAGATGACTTTGAGTCTGTATGCTACGAGCCAGGGGCTATACAGCAGGAATCCAAGATAAAAAAGGAAAGGGCCTTTGCTGAACCTGATGAATTCAAGAAGGGTGTCGTGGGTGGTAATAGTACCGTCGAAGTCGAAGAAGGCGATCCGTTGGTTCATCATAAACTGAGTTGGGTCGGAAGGTCAGAGCTTTAGTTTTTTGAAAATCGATTCGGGTATATTCCGGATGATCCACATGATCCAGCGCCAGAACCACTTTACATAGATCACATTTTTCTTTCCGGCCACCGCTTTAGCAATAGCGTTCGCCACTTCTTCCGGCGTGGCGGTCAGGGGGCCGGGCAGTGGCATATTCTCCGTCATTTTCGTATAGACGAAGCCTGGCTGTACGGTGAGCACGTGTACTTTCTTATGATAAAGGCGGTTGCGGAGACCGGACAGGTAGGCGGTAAATCCGGCCTTGGCGCTACCATAAAAGTAATTACTCTGGCGGCCTCTTTCACCGGCGACCGAACTGATACCGGCAATAATGCCCTGCTGTCTTGCTTCATATGCATCGGCGACGATGTTGAGGATCGAGACGGCCCCGACATAATTGACCTGCAGGATGCGGTGGCATTCTTCCCAGTCCGATTGTGCAAGTGTCTGTTGGCCCAGATAGCCGAAGACGGCGATGGTGATATCGGGGAAGACGGGGAGGGCGGCAAAGAAGGCGGCATGAGTCGCCGGCTGTGCGGCGTCGAATTCGTGCAGTGTGCAGGAAATCGAATAGCGGATAGTGCAATCCGACTGAAGGGGAAGCAGCCTGGAGACATTACGCGCTGCCAGTTGCAAAGAATGACCCTCCGCAGCATATTTTCTTGCAAGGGCAATGGCTATATCCGAGGTGGCTCCTAAAATAAGAACGGTAGGCATAGTAGATTACTTAAAAATGATCATGTCTTTCAGGTAAATGATAAGGCCGAAGCTAATGATCCAAAGCGCCAGGGTGACTTGTATGAACCGGTCCTTATAGAGAATCCCCGTGGGGGAGCCCGAATCGGAAGAGACATAGATGATCTGCAGGTAGCGCATGATCCCTGCCATTACGAACAGGCAGGTGTAATAGAGCCGGTAGGTGCCCAGCCGGGCCTTGACCTCGGGGGACATGGTGTACATCAGATAGGACACGATAATCACTGCCGAAACCAGGGCCAGCAGGACGTTAAGGAAATCCAGGTTGTAGCCTTTGACGGATTTGCGCATGTCCGTGCCCGAATTCAGCTTGAGCAGTACGTCGTCACGGCGTTTGCCGATGGCCATGAATATGGCGAGCAGGAACACCATGATCACGATCCATTCGGAAAGAGGGACAAAGGAAATAACGGACCCTCCCTTGATGCGCAGGACGAACCCTGCTGCCAGCAATATGATGTCCAACACTGAAATCGACTTTAGCCCGAGTGAGTAGGCGAGGTTGATGAGGAAATAGATGGACAATATGAAGAGGAATTTGTCACGGATGAACCACGCCAATCCGAATCCGGCCAGGAGGAGCAACACGCAAATCGCCAGGGCTGTGCCGGGGCTGACAGCTCCGGACGCCAGGGGGCGTTTGCATTTGACCGGATGTTTCCGGTCGTCTTCCCGATCGCGATAGTCATTGATGATATAGACACTGCTGGCAATGCAGCAGAAAGCTATAAAACCATAGAAAACATTCAGGACTTTAGGGATATTGCCAATCTCTCCGCCGAAAAACAATGGAATGAACAAAAACAAATTTTTTGCCCAATCTTTGGGCCTCAGGAGTTTAAAATATTCCACAACAGCTGATTATAGGGACAAAATACAAACAAAAAAACAAAATCTGTTATATTGTAGCGAAATTGTATCATATTAAATAATTGCAAAGCCCATGCCCCGGAACCTGGCCCTCAAGTTCGAGATCCTGATAATCGTTATACTGGCCTTTGTACCGTTGTTCATTCATTTGCCTTACAGGGTGAATATTTTTCTTTCGTGGGAAGGGGCCTATCGTATCAGTCAGGGCCAGTTGCCATTCAGAGATTTCGGCTTACCGCTGGGTGGTGTGTACTGGATGGTTCCCGCGTTGTTCTTCAAATTGTTCGGGCCCGGACTTTTCACGCTGGTGAAGGCGCAGGTTTTTATCAATATTGTTGCAGGCCTGGCTTTCAGGTCTATACTGTTGAGTCTCGGCGTCGATAGCAGGATCCGTCTTGCTGCGGTCGTATTGTTTGCCCTTTCCTATTCCTTTTTTAATTTCTGGCCCTGGTACAATCACACCGTCATAGTCTACGAACTGGTTGCGCTGGCATTCCTTTTCCGGGGATTGCGGGTGCAGTGGGCGGATGCGGATGGCCGCAGTGAGCATACAGGGAAAGGATATAGCTGGCTTTGGATAGCAGGGGCCGCTGGTTTCACGATATGTTCGTTCCTCACCAAGCAGGATGGGGGAGGCATGGCCTTCTTTATAGAGGCTATGATCCTGCTGGTCAACGGGATACTGTGGCGGCGGTGGCAGGCGCTGATCGTTTTCGTATCAGGGTCAGCGGTCTTTGCCCTTCTGCTGATCCTGCCTTATCTTCCTTACGGGTTCTGGTATTGGTTCAACCATGGCCAACCTCCTCATACGGCAAGGGTCTCTACTTTCGATATCGCGTCCGAATTCTTCGGTTCTTCGCTGTGGATCAAGTTCTATATTTTCCTGACAGTTTTCCTGGCGGTCATTCGTTGGCGTAACCTGGCTGCGCTGAAGGCCGATCCCAAAGGGGTCATGATGGTTGTGCTGACTATAGGTATCCTTGGGGAGGCGGCGGTATTGCAAGTGACCAGCTATACCCCGCCGGATAACAATATCTTTTTTCACAGTTTTGCTTTCCCCTGTATCCTGGGCTTGCTGGCCGGGTGGTTGCCGGCGGGATGGGAGAGGCGCGGGGTAACGCTGGTGCTGGTCTGCGGTGTCCTGCTGTGGTGGAGCGGCGTGTGGTGGAAGTATACCCAACGACTCACGGGGCCGTTTTTGTCCAGGCTTTCAACTGTGTCTCCTACCGGGGAGAATGTGGTGAACAGGGACACTTATATGATCGATCCGGACAGTCCCCGCCGCTATAAGGAGATTCCGACAGAACAGTGGGTCGACTGCGGCCTGCCCGTCTTCAAGGGGATCACGATGCCTGCTCCAACCGCGGAAGGAATTCATCGCTTACTGGCATCCCGGCCGGTGGTGACTTACCGGCAGCAGCGGAAGGCTGGGGTTGCCGGAGATTTCCGGGTATTGAATATGTCGGAGCTAACGCCGCTGGCTGCTGAAATACCTTTTACGCCGGAAAGAAATCCCGACCTTCCATTGTGGTATCATCTCGGCGTGGGAATGTTCAACCGGCAGGCTGGTATCTTCGAGACGCGGATCAGGGAGCACTATTACGATCTGGTCCTTTTCGAATTCATCCCTACGCTGAACAATTTTTATCCATTCAGGGTGCGGGATTCACTGCTGCTGCATTACCCGCTGGTGGATTCCTTTCCTGCACCCCGACGGGGTGTTGAGACGCAAGGGATCATTGAAGTATACGCCCGGCCTGCCGGATCTGGTTCCTCCTATTGAAACGAAGGTTAACTTTGCCAAAACGCGATTTTCATTCAGACCACTGTATCCATACTAAGCAGTCCGATAGAGTACCTGAAGGGTGTGGGGCCGATGAGGGCTGAGCTTTTGAAAAAAGAGCTCGATATTTTCACCTTTCAGGATCTGCTGGAGTTATATCCTTATCGTCACGTGGACCGTACGACCATCAACCCGATCCGGGAGATCGGGCCGGGGACGGAGTATATCCAGGTAGCGGGGCGGATAACCCATGTCGAGGTATTGGGGGACAAGCGGAGCAGGAGGCTGGTAGCGGAGATCCGGGATAGCTCAGGGGTGTTGGAACTGGTATGGTTCCAGGGGATCACGGGTATTCAGAAGCTGATACAGGTAGGGGGTGAGTACCTGGTATTTGGCCGGGTGGGTCATTTCCAGGGCAGTCCTCAGATCACACATCCCGAGATAGAGGCGATGACAGGGAAGGAGACGGAGCGGCCGGAGTACCTGGAGCCGGTGTATCCCACGACGGAGAAGCTGAAGGTCAGGGGTCTCGGCGGGCGGCAGTTGGGAAAGCTGACCTTGACATTGCTTAATTTGTTGAAAGAGAAAGATTTACCAGAGAATTTACCAGAATCCGCCCTGGAATATACCGATGCTGTATCGGGTCAGCGGCTGCGATGGATGTCCCGGTGGGAAGCTTACCGGCAGATCCATTTCCCGTCGCAGCCTGCCTTATACCGGCAAGCGTTGTACCGGCTCAAATTCGAAGAGCTTTTTTTAGCGCAGGTAAGGTTAGGCCTGATCAAGTCCAGGCGCCACCGTTCGTCCAAAGGGGTAACTTTTTCGCAGGTAGGCGCGTTATTCAACCAGTTTTACACTCAATATTTGCCTTTTGAGCTGACAGGGGCGCAGAAGCGGGTGCTGAAGGAGATTCGCCGGGATACGGGTTCCGGGCGGCAGATGAACCGGCTATTGCAGGGGGATGTGGGCAGCGGCAAGACCATTGTGGCCCTGCTGGCGATGCTGCTGGCGCTTGACAATGGATTTCAGGCCTGTATGATGGCTCCTACGGAGATATTGGCGAGACAGCATTATGATGGCATTTCCGCCTTGCTGAAGGAGATGCCTGTGGAGGTACGGCTATTGACGGGCTCGTCAAAATCGAAATTGAGGAAGGAGGTGCTGGAACTGGCCCGGGAAGGGCGGCTGCATATCCTGATCGGGACGCATGCCGTGCTGGAGGAGTCGGTGCAATTTCAGCGGCTGGGGCTGGCGATCGTGGATGAACAGCATCGCTTTGGCGTGGCCCAGCGGGCCCGCCTGTGGAGCAAGGCAGAAGTCGTCCCCCATGTGCTGGTGATGACTGCGACGCCAATACCGCGGACGTTGGCGATGACGGCGTATGGCGATTTGGACTACAGTGTCATGGACGAATTGCCGCCCGGCAGGCAACCAATCTCCACTGTGCATCGTTTCGAAGATAAGAGGCCGCAGGTGATGGATTTCATCCGGCATGAGATAGGGAAGGGGAGGCAGGTGTATATCATCTTCCCGTTGATCGAGGAGTCGGAGAGTATGGATTATGAGAACCTGATGAAAGGGTATGAGAATGTGAAGGCATGGTTTCCCGAGCCGAAATACTGGATCAGCATGGTGCATGGCCGACAGACGAATGCAGAGCGGGACACTAACATGCGGCGGTTCCTGCTGCGGGAGAC